>CAZUBV010000044.1:7416-10472 GCA_964618875.1 uncultured Flavobacteriaceae bacterium | reverse complement strand
CAAAATAGTCATCAATTACAAATCCGATGTCTCGCGTGAAAATTTGATTGAGATTTTCAATGATCTGTGGGCGGTAGACGGTGACGCCTAGTTCTTGTAATGTCGCGGCTAGACCTTCGATTTCGCGAATCATATCCGCCTCTATCGGATACGTACCGGCCTTTAAATGCTCCAGTGATTTTGGATCGTAGGCCTCTTCAATTTTAGGGGTAGGACCATTGCTTGTGGCTGTGCCAACAATAACGGATTCTAAGGGCGCTGTTTCGTCTTTAATACAAAAGGAACGCATAATCGAAATGATTTAACATCAAAGGTACACTTCTGCAAGCAGACAAGTAGCAGACATAAATTTTATTAATTTAGAACCGATGAATGCATATGCTAACGCCTTACTATACGCGATACCAGCCTTTGTTGTACTGGTGCTCATTGAGATTGCCTACGGGCAGGTGGTAAAAAATCAGAAATATCGATTTTTTGACACCCTAAGTAGCCTTAGTAGTGGGGTTACTAATGTGCTTAAAGACAGTTTGGGACTTGCCCTTGTTTTAATTAGTTACCCTTTTCTAGAAGAACGTCTATCGATTATGAATGTTTCTTCGGGTTGGCTTACTTGGACCGTGGCTTTTATCGCTATAGACTTTGCGGGATACTGGAATCATCGCTTAAGTCATCATATTAATATCTTCTGGAACACTCACGTGATCCATCATTCTAGTGAAGAGTTTAATCTGGCTTGTGCGCTTCGCCAATCGATTTCAAATGTGGTCGGGTATACTGCTATTTTACTGATTCCAGCAGCTATAGTGGGGGTCCCTTATCAGGTGATTAGTGTCTTGGCACCGCTACATTTATTTGGCCAGTTTTGGTATCATACGCAACACATCGGAAAACTCGGATGGGTAGAGTACATTCTTGTCACTCCCTCTCAGCACCGTGTGCATCACGCTATTAATGCCCAATACATCGATAAGAACTTAGGGCAAATATTTTCGATTTGGGATCGCATATTTGGAACCTTCCAAGAAGAACTCGATGAGGTTCCGCCCCGTTATGGTGTGTTAAAGCCTGCAGATACCTATAATCCGCTTTGGATTAATTTTCAACACTTTTACAACCTTTGTTTTGATGCCTGGCATGCCAAGCATTGGTACGACAAACTTCGAATTTGGTTTATGCCTACAGGTTGGCGCCCGGCCGATGTGGCGCAGCGATTTGAACGTCCAATTATCGAAGACGTATATACCTATCAAAAATATGATCCTAAGAGTACGCCTGTACGAAATGCGGTAGTATTCGCTCAGTTTTTACTGGCTATTTCGTTATTACTTTATTTTTTCGCTCATTTTTCGGAGCTTAACACTAGTGACCGCCTTTTCTCGGGTGGGTTAATTTTTGTCATGGTAATGACCTATACCTCGCTCATGGACGCTTCGCGCTTCGCGCTCGCATTCGCAGGACTTCAAATAGGGTACATCATTGTTCTAGACCTGTTGCAGCCTGCTTTTTTTGAAAATTTAGGAATTCCATTTTCTCTTCTCGTTGGTTTGAGTTCCCTTTCTGGGCTTGCAACAAAGTGGGCGTTGTCTAATGATTAAAGGACTTTCATCGACGCGTATAGGCCTTGTTTTAGGCCCATTACTTTTTGCGTTGATCCAATTCGGATTTAAGCCCGATGGCCTATCAGAATCGGGAGTTTCTGTTCTTGCCGTTGCGCTTTGGGTTGGAGTTTGGTGGGTAACCGAGGCCGTACCTATTGCCGTTAGTGCACTGTTGCCGATTGTATTATTTCCGCTTACGGGTGCGCTCGATTTGTCTGCAACGACGGTGGCCTATGGACATAAATATGTATTCTTATACTTGGGCGGGTTTTTTCTCGCAATAGCCATTGAAAAAGTCAATTTACATCGACGTATCGCGCTTTCGATCATTGGGCTAATCGGTACCCGAATGCGACTGATTGTTTTAGGCTTTATGGTAGCTACCGCCTTTTTGTCGATGTGGATTTCGAACACTGCCACGGCAGTGATGATGCTTCCGATAGGTCTTGCCATTGTGGCTCAATATCGCGATCATCCAGATACTCCAGAGAATGAGCATACAGAATTTGGTAAAATGCTTATGCTTGCTATTGCCTACAGTGCATCGATAGGGGGCATCGCTACCTTGATTGGGACACCACCTAATTTGGTATTTGCCTCGATGGTAAAAGAATTGTATAGTATTGAAATCGCCTTTTTAGATTGGATGCTCCTTGCCCTTCCGCTCTCGATAGTCTTACTAATACTGTGTTGGTGGTATCTTACTCGAATAGCAGTACGACTTGATTCGGATGACTTTCCTGGGGGAGTTGCAGAAATCAAACGTCAGAGAAAGGCTTTAGGCCGAATGCGGAGTCAAGAGAAAAGAGTGTTAAGTGTTTTTGTTTTGACAGCATTAGCTTGGATCTGCAGATCGTTTTTACTGAGCCCATACCTTCCCGCCTTAGATGATACGATTATTGCACTTTGCGCAGGTGTGGTTCTTTTTGTATTGCCTGGTAAGCAAAAATCTACTTCAATTTTAAGCTGGGAGGATTCTAAAAAAATCCCTTGGGGGATCTTATTGCTTTTTGGTGGCGGGCTCGCCATTGCAACAGGGTTTAAAGACACCGGTCTGGCAAAATGGTTAGCAGAACTATTAATCGCCTTAGATTTTTTACCCTTGTTGCTAATGACTTTTATGTTGGTTGCGGCGATTAATTTTTTAACAGAGATTACCTCAAATTTGGCAACTACAGCGATGATTCTGCCAGTATTGGCTCCACTTGCTGCGGCCATGGGAGTGAGTCCTTATGTTTTCATGGTTGGAGCCACCCTCGCGGCTTCATGCGCGTTTATGCTGCCGGTGGCTACTCCGCCTAATGCGGTGGTCTTCGGATCGGGCTATGTTCGAATGTCCGATATGATCAGAGCGGGTCTTGGACTCAACCTACTCTCAATTTTAATCGTAACCCTTTGGGTTTATTTCATATTGCCTTATTTTTGGCCCCTTTAAAAAAAGACTGTAACAATTTT
>CAZUBV010000044.1:5970-7316 GCA_964618875.1 uncultured Flavobacteriaceae bacterium | reverse complement strand
TTTTTGATTTAACCGATCGATCAAAAGGTAGGCCGAGTTGAGTGAGTAGATTCTCATCATTCTTATGATCTGTAATGTCTACGCCGTAAACCACTTTGCTGACATCTCCATAGACGAACGTTCCGAAGATTCGATCCCAGATCGAAAGCATATTACCGTAGTTTGAGTCAGTCCAAGGTAGCTCGTTGTGGTGATGAAACTTATGCATATTCGGGGTCACAAAGACATACGAAATAGCTCTGTCTATTGCCATTGGGAGCGCAATATTTGCGTGGGTGAAGTAGGTAAATACCACACTTAAAATCCGGTAGAACAAGTAAAATGATATCGGCATTCCCGTAAGGATTATGGCAAGAAGAGCAAAGGTTTCACGAAGAAGAAAGTCAAGCGGATGATGCCTTGTTCCTGTAGTTACATCAACATGCTTATCACTGTGATGCACTAAATGCAGCCTCCATAGTGCTGGTACTTTGTGCAACAAAAAGTGTACAACGTATTGAGCGATGAAATCGAGCACAACAAGAGCTATTATGAGCTCAGCCCAAACAGGTAGGTTTATGAATTTAAGCAGACCAAAGGAGCTTGCATTAAGCCATTCATATACTAATGCAGTTAGCAGGCCGAATCCGACATTGATTAGCATTACAATTGCAAGGAGTGATCCGTTAACCCTTGCGTGTCTCCATTTTTTGTAGCTAAAACTGACTTGGGCATAATAGCCCTCTGCAATCCAGAAAATTGCGAGTACAAAAAATATCCAACCTGCTTTCATCCATACAGGCATGGTTTCAAAAAAGGATAAGAATGTTTCCATAAGTATCTAATTCACAGCGTCTCCAATATACTAACTTTTAAAATTTTAGATGACGTATCGTCTCTCCATTATTAATCAGCTGCTTGAGTGAGTCGATTCCGATTTGCACATGGTTTTGGTCATAGATGCGTTTGTTTTCTTCATCTTGCGCCATAGATTTAACTCCCTCAGGTATCATAGGTTGGTCGGTTACAAGTAGCAGAGCGCCTGTTGGAATACGATTGTGAAACCCTACCGTGAAAAGGGTTGCGGTTTCCATGTCAATTGCATAAGCTCGGACTTTTTTGAGGTGTGTTTTAAACTTTTTATCGTGCTCCCAAACTCTTCTGTTCGTAGTAAAAACGGTTCCCGTCCAATAACTTAGATCATTGTCCTTTATCGTTGAAGAAATAGCTCGTTGAAGTGCAAATGATGGCAGGGCAGGAACTTCTTTAGGTAGGTAATCGTCAGAGGTTCCGTCACCTCGAATCGCACCGATCGGCAGAATAAAATCTCCGATTTGATTTCGCTTTTTAAGTCCTCCGCATTTTCC
>CAZUBV010000044.1:0-5870 GCA_964618875.1 uncultured Flavobacteriaceae bacterium | reverse complement strand
CGATATCGTCGCACTGCATCCGCGAGCACACGGTCGCGGTCGAAATACATGGGTTTCGTTTGAAAATTCTGATACAGCTTCATTTGATCATCGTAATGCAGTGATTCACGGCGCTCACTATTTCCGTACGACATTACTGATCTATAGCGAGTTTCTTTAGGGGTAAATTGAACAAGCCCTATGTATGATTCGCCGTTGGTAATACGGTAACGTCCTTTTTTGTACCGCTCTCCGCGCATGGCAGTAACCACATCGGGTATCCCCCAAATAGGAATCGATTTGTCACCTCTCACCAGTTTTTGAAAATCTCCGAGCGTGATCGATTGGGTCTTGAAATGGCGCTTAAGGTATCGTGATGTTTTACGAAGTGCTTTGTATATCACTTCGCGGCTAAAGCTATTATCCGGATTTCGCTCGTCGTATAGCTTCTGAAGCTGGTAGTAGAGAACAGCGAAAATCCCCGCTCCTTCTGATTCGATGTCGGCCACGCGATCCCAGTCTTGTAGCTTTCGAAGTAGTGCGCCTGCTCCTGGATAGTCTGCAGGGTCCATCTCGAAAACTTCATTAAAATCTACATAATTGTAATTCAGCGGAGTCGGAAGAGTACGATCGTATTTGATTTGTATGAACTCGTTAAAGTCAATTTGATCATCACTGCTCAAAAGCTCATAGAGCCGTGTGCTTCTATTGTTGTCATAGGTTTCGTAGCCCATGCTCGCTGCAAATTGTGAAGGATCAGGGTTGTCTTTAACATCAGAGGATTTGAACGGACTGTGGTTAGCGTTATACACAAAACCTGAACTTGGCGCAATGACCTGTGGTAGGTCTTCTGTTGCATAGTAGGTATCCCAAAGGGTAGCTCTTGTATTTCCGGGAACAGTTTTTTTCCAATCATAGGCCTCGTTTCGTATGGGCATCTTTCCGTTGGAGATATAAAAAATAGTATCGTATTTGTCTGCGTAACCTATGTTATAACCGGGTAATGCATTCATTTGAAGCGCGCTGTAAAACTCACTAAAATTTTGAGCTTTATTGATGGTCCACCACTGCTCTAAAGCCTTTATAGTAGTCGTGCTTGGGGTTCGAACGGAGTAAAATCCACTCCTGTTTTTTAGTGTAGGGCCGTAGATGCTTTCGTAATACTTGCGGTTGATTCCGATTTTAAAACCAAGGAATTTTAGGTAGACCTTAGCCTTTTTTTGCTCAAGTGAAAGAGTTTGATCGTCTACACGGTAAGTGAGTGATTTTTTGTCTAGAATTTCGAGTTTAAATACGTCTGCTTTATCTTGAAAGTTAACGGTGTGGGTCCAGCCCAAATGCTCGTTGGCTCCGGTTAATATGCAAGGGGCGCCCGGAAATAGCGTTCCAATAATATTGGTTCCTTCATCACTCACCAGATGTGCCTCGTACCATGATGTTGGCCCTTCTAATGGTTGATGCGTATTAATGGTGAGATACGAAGCTTTTTCACCCGTTTTTTTGCTTGAAAGTGCGATGAGATTCGATCCGTTAGAATCGTCTTTAGGCTCAGCGATCTCAGGAGTTTTATTTGTTACAATTTGCTTTACTAATTGGTCTGCGGCATTAGAGACAAAAAGTTGAAGCTGTGAATACGCTACCATTTTAATTGGGGTAACCGGAAAAAGTGATTTTTCAAGTACTTCTTCGGGGTGTTTTTTGGCATAGGCATTTAGTCCTTGAGCATAGCCCTCGAGTAGCGCTACAAACTCATCACTTAAGGTGTGAAATTGTTCTTCTGCTATACGTTGTGCTTCGATGAGTTGAGTTAGAAAATCGGCAGGAGCTCCTTTAAGTCCTAAGTGTCTTGAAAGTTTTGCATCTCCTGCTAGATAACCCAGTTGAATCGTTTCAAAGTCATCTTCGGCATGCGCCCAAGCAAGACCATAGGCTACTTCGGCGTCGGTTGGGGCATAGATATGTGGCACACCATACGAGTCTCGAATAATTTCAATCTGTTCAGGGTTTATCTGGGCAATGGTCAATTGTGAGATAAGAATTGCACAAAGACTAAGTAGGTTTTTTTTCATCCGGACGATTTTAGTACATTGAAGTTATGAAAAGATTGACGGTTACCGAGGCACAACAGTTACAGAAAACACTCGAGGATCACTGGAGCTTACGTTCAGACCGAATTATTGCCAGTTTCAAATTTCCGAGTTTTGAATTGGCTATGCAATTTATGGCGCTCGCAACGCCTGTAATATCAGAGTTAAACCACCATCCAGAGTGGACAAATAGCTATAACACCATCGATATTACACTATCTACGCATGATGTAAAGGGTCTTAGCGAACTTGATTTTGAGTTGGCTCGACAATTATCACCCATCTATAAATCTCTGATTTCGAATGACTAAAATTAAAACTGCTCTAATTACAGGAGCAAGCAGTGGTATTGGTTGGGCGACAGCTCAATCGCTTGCCGCTAAAGGGTACCGTTTAATTTTATGTGGACGAAGAGCCGAGCGGCTAAACACCCTGGCATCACAGCTTGAGGTGCCGACGTATTCGTTATTATTCGATGTCCGTGATCGACAGGCAGTATTCGAGGCTATCGATTCGCTTCCGCTAGAATGGAAAGACATAAATGTACTCATTAACAATGCCGGAAACGCACATGGCCTTGATACGGTTCAAACAGCTAATGTAGATGACTGGGATGCGATGATTGACGGCAACGTAAAAGGACTATTCTATGTGACCAAAGCGGTTTTGCCACTGCTTCAAAACAGTGGAGATGGTCACATTATTAATGTGGGTTCTATTGCCGGTAAACAAGCTTATCCAAAAGGCAGTGTGTACTGCGCCTCAAAATCGGCAGTTGATTTTTTTACCGATGGACTTCGAATAGATCTAAATGCCGAAGGTATACGTGTTGGGGCTATTCATCCAGGTCTTGTTGAAACGGAGTTTTCTGAGGTTCGATTCAAAGGTGATACCCAGCGATCAAAAGAGGTCTATAAAGGAGCTAAGGCGTTACAAGCAGCTGATGTAGCCGACGCAATAACCTATATGGTTGAAGCACCGCGCTCTGTGAATATCGCCGATATAGTTATTCTGCCTACTTCGCAAGCAAATGCCTATGTTCTTAATCGGGAGCCTTAACGAACGCGCTGCTTTAGGAAGTGCTGAAGATCTTTGTTAGATCCGTAGAGTACCAAAATATCTCCTTCTTCAAGGATGTGTTCTGCCGAAGCGACTCCTTGAACCTGATTTTCGGTTTTAGGGCTTCCTAAGATTGGAGTAACCGTTACCTTTTTGATAATGGTAAGCACTAGAAGGTTGTATTTTGATCGGAACCCAACCTCTTTTAATGTTTTTCCGACGTATTCTTTAGGTGTCGTAGCCTCGATAATACTGAAGTCGTCACTAAGTTCAAAGGAATCCACTACGTTTACCAGACAGAGTTTTTTTGCCCAGCGCTCCGCAGTTTCTTCTTCGGGGTGAACGATTTCATCAACCCCAATAGCTTGCAACACTTTTTCGTGTAATGGATTAATTGCCCGACTCACCAGACGCTTTACTTGCATGTTTTTAAAGAGTGCTGTTGCCATCACGTTGGCTCCTTGGTCTTCTCCAATTGCAATAATTACAACGTCCGTTTCTTTGAGCGGAAGCCCAGCTACAGCTAGTTCATCGGTAGCGTCGAGCTGTACAGTGTAGGTGATCTTTTCTTTGTAGGCATCTACTTTTGCTTTGCTCGTATCTACCGCAAAGACCTCATTGCCCTGAGCGGTTAGTTTTTCGGCGAGAGAGGCGCCAAAATTTCCAAGTCCGATGATGATGTATTTCATAACTAGTGGATTGTAATTTCTTCTTTAGGATAGCGATAATTTTGATTCACCACATTTCGGAAAACCGCTATTAGCACAGTAAGGGCACTCACCCTCCCAACAAACATCAGTACAATAATAATGAATTTGCTGATCGGACTTAGGCTTGAGGTAATCCCCATGCTAAGACCAGTGGTGCTGTAGGCGGATACGCTTTCAAATGCAATTTGAATCATTTGTAGGTCGGGTTCAAAGGCTGAGATTCCTAAAACCCCTAAAGCGATCACAATGATTGATAACGAAATCATAGCAAACGCCCTCTTGATGGTTACCTCGACGATTTCGCGGCGATAGAGTTCAATACGCTCCCTTCCGCGTGCTAGGCTTAAAATATTTAACACCGCGATAGCAAGAGTGCTTGTTTTGATACCTCCTCCAGTTGATTTTGGTGAGGCACCCACCCACATCAGGAAGATGGTAAGAAGCAGGGTTGGAAAACGGAATTGACTTACGTCCACGGTATTGAAACCTGCAGTTCGGGGTGTGGTCGCTCCAAAGAGAGCGGTTACCAGCTTTCCAAATCCCGAATGTGTTGATAGGGTTCCGTTTTTTTCTAGTCCAAAAAAGATTGCTGTTCCTCCTACTATGAGAACGAGTGTGGTAATTAGTGCAATTCGACTATTCAAGGTAAGCACCCAGGGACGATAATTTCGTTTTTGATAAAAAGAGAAAAGGCCTCTGATTTTATAGTTTAAATAAGAAACAATATTCGACACAATCGGAAATCCTAAGCCTCCCAAAATAAAGGTGAATACCACGGCTAATTGGAGACCGTAATTGAATTCAAAACCAGATTCCATAAGGGAGCCACTTAGGGTAGAAAATCCTGCATTACAGAAAGCAGAAACCGCATGAAATACAGAAAAGAAAACTTGCTCCGATAACGAAGCGAATAATGAACTATCTAGGCTATAAAAAATAAGTAGTGCCGAAAACGCCTCAATTCCGAAGGTGATAATAAGAATGCTTTTTAAAATACCAAGTTCTCGTCCGATGGCTCCGGAACTATTGATTTGATTCAAAGCAATCTGTTTTTCGTAACTGATTTCACCTTTAAAGAAGTAGCTGAAATAACTCACAAAGGTGAGTATTCCGAGCCCTCCTATTTGAATCAAAAAGAGAATAACCGATTGTCCAAAAAAGGTAAAATGGGTTGCGGTATCCACTACAACAAGTCCAGTAACACAAACTGCGCTGGTAGCCGTAAATAACGCATCGAGCAGTCCAATACCTTGGTAGGTTGCACTAGGCAATGAAAGCAAAAAGGTACCTCCTAAAATAATAGCGATAAAACTAATTAGGAATAATTGGGCGGGGTTTAGGCTGGTTCTTTGATAGCTTACTCGTAAATCTAATAATCCCTTGAAAAGAAGTACAGCTGCAGCATATTTTTCGAGGTGTAGGGCGATTGTCGTAATACGATACGAATAGGTTTCAGCCGTAAAGAAGTAGAGCGAGAGTAGGGCTAACGAAAATAAACCGGACAGTAAATCGAGTATGGCTATCCGCTGATACATCCGCTTTCTGTCATTGATATAGGTCAGAATGCTACTTACTAGTCCAACTAATAGCGCATAATAGTAGTAGGTAGTTACCTCGAACTCTTCTGAGAAGGACTGGTAGAATCCAAAATCATAAATCAGTAAAGAAAATATGAAGAGGCTCGTCCAAAAGGAGATACGGTAAAAATATTTTGGGTTAAAAAGCATGTCGGTACCTTGAATGCTATTCAAGGGTTGAATCAATTAACTGACATCAAAGGTATTATAAATGAGGAATCATACCTTATCTAGTGCCTGTTTTAAATCTTCAATCAAATCATCGGCATGTTCGATGCCGATGCTAATTCGAACTAAAGCTTCATCGATACCCATAGCATTTTTCTCAGCATCGGGTACGTCAGAGTGGGTCATCGAGAACGGATGCTGTGCTAGACTCTCGTTGCTGCCAAGGCTAACCGCCAGTTTTATGAGTTTAAGCGCGTTGAGTAGGCGGAAGGCCTCTGCTTCTCCGCCTT
>CAZUBV010000043.1:5549-10531 GCA_964618875.1 uncultured Flavobacteriaceae bacterium | reverse complement strand
CAACCAGATACTGATACAAATGATTCGCTCCCGGGGTGAGCCCATCAAGGGTAATCCAAAAGCGATCTTTATCAGTATCATAGTTCATCAAAAACCGATCGTCAATACTCCACTGATTAAAGTCACCAATGATATGCACAAACTGCTTTTGTGGCGCATGAAATACAAGGGTTGCTTTCGTCTTATCATCGGCATGCAAGTTAAAGCCGTCTAAAAGGCCAGAGGGCATGGCAGCCTGCGTGATTTCAGGACGAATAGCCGCGGTAAACTGAACCGAATCTTTCTCTTGTCCGCTCTCGGCAATGAGGGTGTATTTGGTCGTTTCACTAACCGTTACTGTCTTTTGATAACTGCTAACATTCTGTAGGGTCTCAACCACTGCATCACCTGCCTTGAGCGTAAGGGTAGCCGCGGTAGATACCTCAGCAGCTATAGCTAACGTTTCGCCTTCCGAATCGAGCACCGTTACCGAGGCCGAAGGAGCGGTAAGTACGAGTTGAAAACCAGCCACGTCAAAGAAATGATCTTGCGTCTTTTTGTCGGTATTCGCGGGTTTACCGTCTTTAGCCTTGACAAGCACCCCAATTCGGGTGATTCCGCTTGCTCCAAAGAGCTCGGTTGGAGTGAACGAAAAACTCAAATCGCCATTTTCGAGCTTGGTCATTTTCTGAGCCTCATTCGAATTGTTCCAAGTTCCGTTGGTGGGCGAGTCTCCGCCACCTGTGGCAGTCTGGTACCAGGTCCATAGATACGCATCACTCACTCCCCATGCGCTTAGGTCAACCCCAGAAACAATAACCGATACCTCGGTGGTTTCAGAGAAGGTTACTGGTTCTGAGCGATAGGTCGCTGTTTGCACCTGGGCAACTACCCCAAGGGTACTTAAAAAAGCGAGAACAGCCAGAAATTGGTTTTTAAGCATGATCGATTGGTTACACTGTTAAAGATAGGGTACTAGCCATAGCATTTCATAAAAAGGCCCCACTTTCGCGGGGCCTCTTGTTTAACTAAACACATGAAAAAATAAACTCTTATAATCTAAAATTTAGTCCAGCGTAAGCACCGAATGGATGGCCTGGTCTAAAGCCTGCAGGCACTCGAGCCGAAGCGTATACCTCATCGAAAAGATTAATGATATTAGCAGTTAAGCTAATCTGAGAGGTTAAGTGATACTTAGCCGAAAAATCAACTACAATATTATCTTCTAAAGCAAGCGGATCGACCGTCCCACCACTTGTTCCTCGAGTATTGAACGCCCCATTATAGCGCGCATTAAGGTTCATTTCGTACTGCTTATGCACTAGGCTAGCGGTAAGGTTAAATTGATGCTGCGGAATATAAGGCACGCTGTCACCTTCTGAAACTGCTCCCCAAATACCTTGAGCACTTCCGAAGTCATTCTGAAAAATTGCATTAGTTAAGGTGTAGGCAGCAGAAATTGGAGTCTGAACTTTAGAAGTCTCATCAGAAAAATTGTAATTAAGCAACACTTCTAGTCCACTTACATTTACCTCGCCAGCATTGAACTGGTCAAGAGACCCCGTTCCGCCACTAGCTGCTAAATCTGATCCGAGCAAGTTTGAATAGTCATTAAAGAATCCGATGAGCTCTCCACTTAGTTTACCCGCGGCAAAACGCGATCCAAGTTCATAGTTCACACTTCGTTCCGCCTTTTCACCTGGGGCATTACCCGGAGGCGAAAATCCTTTGTGTACCCCACCAAACACCGAGGCGTTTTTTGAAAAACTGTAATTGAAACCAACTCCAGGAATAAATACATCGATTTGATTTTCACGAATTGTCGGATCATTTGATCGGTTTTCATCCGTTTTACCCCAATCTTCGCGCATTAGACTGATATTCTCGTAACGAATACCCGGAGTTAAGGTTAGACCACCAAACTTATACTTGTATAACGCATAAGCTGCAAAAGCATTCGCACTAGAGATTCGGTTATCTTGACCTCCTCTTGGGCCTTCAGAGGTTAGGGCCATGTCGCCCCCAGAAATGCTATACCCGTCTTCCCACTGAAAACGATCTTCCTGGTCGTAATGCAATCTCGCACCCATCTCGATATCATGAAACGAGCCATTTGCCCCGTACCAGTGGTAATCTAGCTTGGTTTGCAATCCGCGTGAGTAATACACCCGATTATTAGCTTTTAGTAGTAAGGCATCTGCCCCTGAATTGGCCGAACCATTTATGATATCCATATGATTTGGATACCCCGCCGGATTGTTCAGTACCGCCGCAAGTGATCGCTTATCGCCTTCAAAAACTACATCGTCTAGCTTATACCAGTTACGAGTGAATGTATTGGAGTACGCATTGGTAACCACCTTAAGCTGCTTCGAAAAATCAACTACATGGGTGAGCATAATCTGACGCTGCTCGGCATTCATCTGATCAAACTGCGAAGCCGCATAGCGCGAGTACGGATTAGCTGCAAAATCGGCCTGTGAAAGCCCTAAATAGGTCTCATTCGACTGCTCATCATAGAAGTGATATTTCACCTCAAGCGACTGCGAAATCTTCGCGTCTGCATCCGATGAAAAGCGCAGTTTTCCCATGATATCATAAATATCAAACCCGGTATTATCATTGTCCCCCAAGCGCTTAAACCCGTCTGAATTCATGTTAAAATACTCCAGAACATATCCAATATTCTCAGAAGATTGACCCACTGAGGTATACACCTGTCCAGTATTAAAGCTTCCGAAGCTGGTTCTAAGATTTGCCGAAAAATCATCAGGAATACCTGTAGAAACCAAGTTTATCGCCCCTCCAGTGGTAAATGGTCCGTACTGCACCTGGCTACTTCCTTTTAAAATCTCAACCGCTTGCATACGGCCTACCGACGGAAAATAATAGGCTGCTGGTGAGCTATACGGAGCGGGAGCAATAAGTACTCCATCTTCCATTAAGGTGATTTTAGAGCTTCGCTGTGGCGAGGTACCCCGAAGCGAAATATTCGGACGTAACCCAAACCCGTCTTCTTCATAAAAATTAACCCCGGGTACAGCCCGTAGCGCCCGGTTAATGTCTACATAACCGAACTTTTCTAAATCTTCAGTTCCCAGATAATACGAAGCACCCGTACGGTTTTGAGCTACGTATTTATTACCTAAAATCGTGTTAGCACGGATGATAACTTCATCGAGTCGCTGCACCGAATCGAGCGGAGTAGTAGCATTCGACTGCTGCGCAACCACCATCGTAATCGAACCTACAAAAGCTAGAAAAGAAAGGGGTAGATTTTTCATTTATTTAGAATAATTAAAAATAACGAATGCAAATCTAAAACCCAAAACCAGCTTTTGCAAGTTTATTTAGAATAAATTTAAATAAATATTTCGAAGACAATTTTTCCTAATTTGCCAACCATGAAAAAACACTTCGAAACCGAGGCTATACGCGCTCAACTAGAGCGTTCGCAATACCTAGAACACTCCGCCCCTATTTATCTTACCTCGAGTTTTGTCTTCGAAGATTCTGAAGACATGCGCGCCTCGTTCGCCGAAGAAAAAGATCGCAATATCTACAGCCGCTATTCTAATCCCAATACTTCTGAGCTCGTAAATAAAATAGCCATTCTAGAAGGAGTCGAGACCGGCGTTGCATTTGCCTCGGGCATGAGCGCCATCTACACCACCTTTGCGGCTCTATTGTCGGCTGGAGACCACATCGTATCCTGCCGAGCCGTTTTTGGCTCTACCCATACGCTATACACTCAGTTTTTCCCAAAATGGAATATAGAACACAGCTATTTTGACCCAGGCGACTTTGATACCCTAGAAGCAAGTATTCAGCCCAACACCAAAATACTCTATGTCGAATCACCTACCAATCCCGGGGTTACGGTTCTCGATCTAGAGCGATTGGGCCAAATCGCCAAAAAGCACAACCTCATTTACATTGTCGATAACTGCTTTGCGACACCTTATATTCAACAACCAGCGCGTTTCGGAGCTGATCTGATCATTCACTCGAGCACCAAACTCATAGACGGCCAGGGCCGCGTCTTAGGCGGAATCACCGTCGGAGGCCCCGAGCTAATTGACCGCATTTATCGCTTTGCACGAATTACCGGAACCGCCCTATCGCCCTTTAACGCCTGGGTACTCTCAAAAAGTTTAGAAACCTTGGCAGTGCGCGTCGAGGCCCATAGCAAAAATGCCTTAACCCTCGCCGAGCGACTCGAAAAGCACGACAAAATAAACTGGGTGCGCTACCCGTTTTTAAAATCACATCCGCAGTATGCAACCGCTCAAAAGCAAATGAAACTAGGTGGGTCGATTATTGCTTTCGAAGTTAAAGGAGGAATAGCAGCCGGAAAACAATTCATCGACAACATCAAACTCTGCTCGATCTCGGCAAACCTTGGCGACACGCGAAGCATCATCACGCACCCCGCCTCGAGCACTCATGCAAAACTAACCTCAGAAGAACGCCTTGCCGTAGAAATTACCGACGGTATGATTCGACTTTCTGTAGGTCTCGAACACCCCGATGACATTTGGGCTGATCTCGTTCAGGCGTTAGAAAAATAAGTCTACCGACTTGAAACCTCGTTCTCTGGCTGTGCCGTATTAAGCCGTTCCGCAATAAACTGACCTACTGCAGCACCTTGAGATACCCCCTGCTCAATAGCACGACGGTAGTGAATACCTCCGTACAAACGCGAAACAGCGGCCTCATCAGAGGCTTGCATAAATGAAGTGTAGGACCGAGTAGGAAGCCCATACGCCTCTTCGGTCGTGTCGTCGAAGGAAAAATTATCACCGTATATTTTAGTTAAAACGGTGGCGGCTGAACGAGAAATTACTGAGTGTCCAGAGGTATACTCTGGAAATGGAGGTGTCTGAAGTTTAGGTTGCCAATCTTCATCTAGGTATTGGTTGATAATGGTTTCTGGGCGAACCACTAGAGTTTCCCACTTGGTATCCCAGCACGAAATAAAGCCATCAAATAGCGCAACAGTT
>CAZUBV010000043.1:0-5449 GCA_964618875.1 uncultured Flavobacteriaceae bacterium | reverse complement strand
AGTTTCCCACTTGGTATCCCAGCACGAAATAAAGCCATCAAATAGCGCAACAGTTACATGCAAATAGGTGTTAATCGCCTGATCAAAAGAATCGCCTGAAATCTGGGTAGCTAGCTTGGTTATACCGATCCAATGCCCACCCGGAGTGATTTTTTTTGTTGCAAACATCGCGTGTCCTTTGGTGTGCATCACATACGGATTACAATCCCAAAAAGCAGCGATTTGAGCTTCTTCACTCTCGCTATTATCTTCAGTTACTTTAGCTCCTTTTTCAAAAACCTCCATGAGTTCTTGGTAGAAGTCACTCCCAGGAGTCATATCAACCGGATACGGAGGCTCCGGATTAAACATTCTCGCCGAAGGAAGAACCATCGGACGTATGCGATTCCAATGTGGCTCAATACCTTCCATGTATGCGGGAGGAGTCGGCTTCCAGAACTGGTCACCTTCTTGTATGGTATATTTAGGGAAGGTTCGCGTCTGCTTATAAAAATCATCATCAGCCCATTTAAGCACGTGAGCAGCAACTACCTCGCCGTAAGCGATCGAAGCCTCAAACGCTGCCTTAGGCATCCCGAGATCATCAAGCTCTGCATACAACCCCTCGCGATAGTCATCGATTTTATTCTCTGAAAAAATCAGCTTCTTACCAATGACCAAAAAGGCGTGGACAGCAGCAAGATTGGCATTCACCCCCTGAGGCATTGCAGGCACATCTGTATACCCATTTAGTTGTCCGGCTAGTGAAGCATACTTCTGCGGATTGGCCTGTTGCATCACCGCATAAGCCGCCACAGTTGGGTACACATAAACCCTTGAGGCCACTACGGGCGAAAAGATATCATAGACAACCACATCACTGAGCTTCTGCATGGCATCATTAAACAGATTTGCATCCGCTAATCGGTCTATATACCGAAGATCCTTCTCGCAACTCACTAAAGACAAGCTTACTACAAGCAGTGTAGTCCAAGCTCCCAACCATTTAACGTATCGATTCATGGCTTAAATGTACTATTTTGTTTAATTCTTACTTTCAATAAGTAAAGCTGGTCCATTATTAACAACAATAAGCAACTGCTCATCTGAAATTCGATCAATTGCTCTAGCTTCTGTTCCTAAAGGAAGCCCTAATGTACTGTGTGACTTAAACTGCGTACCATCAAAATCGGTGAGCACACCTCCTGCGTTTGCAAGTGACGGACCCAACTCGGATACATAACCTGAATAGTTTCCGACGTAGTACACCTTAGTGCCTTCGGCATAGAAATCCTCAATAGTAGAAAGCTGCGCCTCAAAAGGCAAGGCCGAACCACTAAAGGTGCCATCTGCTTGTTGAATAAATACCATTGAGCGCATTTCAACTACCGCCTTGGTTTCAAAAATTTCGGTTTTATCAGTAAGACTTACGATGTCTGTAACAGACGCAAAATCACTGTATTTCAAAAACTTTTTCTTTAAATAGGGTAAACTACTTACGAGCTTATCCTTCGAGGCAAACGGAACAGGCTGACCAAAAAAGCTATAAAATAGTATGGGATCAAGTGAGCTATTGCCATCAAAATCATCGAGATAGGCTACGACGGGCTCAGTCTGCGAAGGCTTCCATTTGTGATTAATGCCGGCGTTACCAGCAAGTAAATCAAGGCGACCATCGCCATTGATATCAGCAACCTCAACGGTATTCCAAAAACCCGAAGTTTTGCCCAGCCCTAGGGCTGTAGTCTGGTTGCTGAACGAACCATTACCATCATTGAGTAAAATCGTAACGGGCATAAAATCTCCCACCACTACCAAATCAAGAAAGCCATCGGCATTGATATCTACAAACTCGCTATCGGTTACCATACCCAGCGGAGCTTGAGCCACTGCCTCAAAGTAGGCATCACTTTCGGGAGCACTAGCCACGATCGCACTAGTGGGCGATAAGCCATAACCTCCAGGAATCGATCGGTTGCCAATAAACAAATCGGCATAACCATCGCCACTAAAATCAGCAGCCGAAATGCTTCCGCCATTAGAACTCGGAAGTGTAGCAGGAAAACGAACAAAATCACCTGCCCCATCATTAATATACAAGCGGTCCATTAACGTGGCCTCACCTTCATAAAGCTCATTACCTCCACTCATTACATACAAGTCGAGATCACCATCAGCATCAAAATCAAAAGCTGTAGCATCAACATCCTCGAAATTAAAGTCTTGAATAAATACGGGTACATCAGCCTTTACGTAATCTCCTGAGGTGGTTTGCACCCAAAGCTCAGCAGGCTGCATTTTAGCTCCTCCAAAAAATAGATCATCGAGGCCATCACCTGTAAAATCTGCCCTTGTGTAGGCTGGCCCTTCAATCGATAGGCGCTCTGGCATCAGGGGCTCGCGCTCATAATCTAGGTAGGCATTTTCTTTGTGAGTATACGCAAAGGGCGTTACCGTGTAGCTACCTTGCTGCGCAGGCAGCGAAAATGATTGTTGAAGGGTTTCACCCCCTTTTAGAATATGATGTTTACCCGCATCTAGGTTGGTGTAACGCTCAGTAGTACCATCGAGATGGTACACCATAAGTGAGTCGACCACCGTGGCAGATCCTAACCCCAAATGTACTCGTGTACTTGAAGCCGAAGCATATCCTCGGGTAGCCGTTATTTCCTTATAATAAGGTGTCCGCCCAACATAGGCCACTAGTTTAGCATTTAGCGCATTGGCAGCAACGGAAAACTGAATAAAGTTACCGGATGTGGTGTTCTCGAGTATATGAGCCGGTTCTGAAAGTGTGTTTACAACAAGGTCTAAATCGCCATCGTTATCGAGGTCGGCAACAGCCGCACCATTACTATACGATGGGTTAAATTGCGATTTCGGATCTAAGCGCTCAAAAGAAAGATTTCCCCGATTAAGAAATAACTCATTTTCAATTTTGAGCATGGGCATCTGCTCGATTAACTGCTGCTCTAGTTCGGCTTCACTGCTCGAATCCGAAAAGGTGACATTGCTTTGAAAATTAATAAAATCAAGATCATTCGGACGCTTGTAAATTCCATTCGATATAAACACGTCAGTATTCGAATCATTATCAAAATCTTCTAACAATACCGACCAGCTCCAATCCGTAGCATAGACCCCGGTAGCCAGGGCGACTTCCGAAAATCCGTTAGTCGTACCCAATTGTAAATGATTCCGAGCAAGTTGTTCATGGTATCCGAACTCACGCTTAATCTGTGCTACTTTGTCCGAATCTTCTCCACCCGATTTCATGAAAACATCAGCCCTATTGGGCATCATATCTAGGGTAAATAGGTCAGCTCGTAAATCGTTATTTAAATCGGCAACATCAATACCCATTGTAAAGCGTGTACTTGAAGTCACTAACGCTTTTGAAACCTCTGAAAAAGTCTTGTTCGTATTGTTCAGATAGATGTAATCATTCTCATGAAAGTCATTTCCGACATAGATATCAACCCAGCCGTCACCATTGAGATCTGTGGTCGATAGGGCCAGCCCATAACCCAAGGCACTGCTGTAAATACCTGCCTTTTCAGTAACCTCAACAAACCCCAACACACCTGTTTCATTCAGTGTATTCTCGTATAAGCGGTCTCCAGAAAGTGGATCGTTTTCGGCTCGACGCTCGATCTTCCCGTAATTGCGCGGAGTGTGAATTGTATGATTGAGAAGGTATACATCGAGATCACCATCATTGTCGTAATCAAAAAAGCTTGCTTGTGTTCCAAACCCTTTGAAGTCTAATCCGACCGAAGCACCCACCTCTGAAAAGGTGAGGTCTCCATTATTCAGGTACAACCTATTCACACCGCTTAAGGTTTTATAGTCACCAACAGCGGATACATAAATATCCATGTACCCATCTGCATTGACATCTGCAACCGTTACTCCTGTAGACCAAGTAGTATCGCCAATAATGCCCGCCGAGTCAGTGATATCTTGAAACTTTAGTTCACCGAGGTTCAGATACAGCCGATCAGAAACTTCATTACCTGCAAAGAATAAATCCTCTAAGCCATCATTATTAAAGTCAGCCACCGCAACCCCTGCTCCATTATAGTAATAGAGGTATTCGATAATATTCATATCTGGGCCAGAACTCAGGTCGTTACTAAAGGTTACCCCAGTATCTTCTGAAGCTCGTTGTACAAACAACTGCTTGGCAGCAGTTTGATCGCTTGAGTCAGAAACTGTAGAACAGCTAGCAAATAAAAGGCTGATTAAGCCAAAGGCGTAACGATTAGTTTTTTGCATAATTGAATACACCAATGGTGTCTGAATTTCGACCAACCAGTACATGGTCATCGGTTAACTTAATAGAGCGAATTTCTCCGTTAATTTTAAACCCTCGTCCTCCCGGAACTACTGTAAAATTACCAGCTCCATCGTTCTCAAGATATAAGCCCTGAAGGGCATCGTAACGTCCGATCTCAGGTTTGGTCTTATAGAGGTTTCCGCCTATAAGAACATCGAGATCGCCATCGCCATCAAAGTCTTTCGAAGCAATGGCATATATGGGTGCAAATTGAGCCTCAATCGGAAGCTCGACAGCCTTGTAAGTCCCATCGGGTTGGCTTAAGAAAACCATCGAAGCCAAATGAGTTACCTCGGCAACGTGGCTATCAGCCAACTGTTCAGCTGTAAACATCTGATCAATCGAAGCATTCTTAAAAGACGCATAGTTTGGAAACTTTTTCTTGAGCCCTTTCATCTGATCGATGAGATTGTGTCGTAAATCGTACGGATAGTACTTCCCATCTTCACGCATAAAAGTAAGAACAGGATCAAGTTGCTCATTTTGATCAAAATCGCTTACATACAATCGAATAGGAGCCTCAACACTCGCCTCAAAACGAGAATTACGACCGTGATTTCCGGCCATAATATCTAATACCCCGTCTCCATTAAAATCGGCAACTTCGATACTTTGCCACCAACCTTTCATTTGAGCAAGCTCAGGGTGCAGGGCTTTAAACCGGCTATCATCATTCTTCAGTACATGAATCCCCATGTACTCACCGGCAACCACCAGATCAGAATAGCCATCACCCTCTAGATCATAAAATCCTCCTACGGTGATCATACCCAGATCTTTGAGCTGATCTTCTTTAGCCCATTGATCCGTAAAATCATAAAACCTTCCTTCACCATCGCCAAGGTAAATGTATCCCGAAGCTGGCAGCCCATACGCGTCAGCTATCGCCCGCTCCCCTAAAAATAGGTCGACATCACCATCACCGTCAATGTCGGTTGAACTAACCACCGAGGTATTGAAAAAGTTACGTCTACTCGGAAGGCTAAGCTCGCTTAAACTAAAATTACCCTTCCCATCATTGATGTAGAGATTATCTGCTAGATAGGGCATGAACTTACTAAATTCAACTCCGCCGTTTCCAGCATATAAATCAAGATCGCCATCACCATCAACATCAAATAAATGCGGAAC
>CAZUBV010000042.1:0-10663 GCA_964618875.1 uncultured Flavobacteriaceae bacterium | reverse complement strand
ATACGAAAACAGGAATGGGAGATGGTCAAATGGCAAATAACCCTTGGCTTCAAGAATTCCCTGATCCGATCTCAAGAGCTTCATGGGATAACTATTTAACCATTTCAAAAGCCGATGCCTTAAGTTTTGGTTTTGAAAATGTGAATGTTGCAAATGGCGGTCTTGATGGGAGCTACGCGACTGTTAAAGTAGGTTCTGTAACCTTAAATAGGGTTCCTGTTCTCATTCAGCCAGGTCAAGCTAAGGGTACTGTTGGACTTGCTCTTGGATATGGCCGTAAAGAAGGATTACAGTCGGAAATGCAAACAGGTGTAAATGCCTATGCACTTTATCTAAACGAATCGAAAGTTCAAGCTGTTACTATTGAAAAAGAACGAGGCATGCATGAATTTGCATGTGTTCAGCTGCACAAAACCCTAATGGGTAGAGGTGATATTATAAAGGAAACTACCCTAGAAGATTTTGTTCAGAAGCCTTCTTCAGAGTGGAATCCTACACCAATGGTTTCATTAGACCATACAGAGGTGCCTGCGACATCAGTAGATTTATGGGAGTCGTTTGATCGAAGTGTAGGTCATCATTTTAACTTGTCTATTGATTTAAACGCATGTACCGGATGCGGAGCATGTGTTATCGCATGTCATGCCGAGAATAACGTTCCTGTAGTGGGTAAACACGAGATTAGAGTTTCTCGCGATATGCATTGGTTGCGTATCGATCGTTACTATTCATCCGAGGAGTCTTTTATTGAGGATACCGATAAGAAAAATAATCTTAATGGATTATTTGGAGATAACGGAAGCCTTAGTGGTTTCGGATCAATGGAAGATCCATCAGAGAATCCTCAGGTTGCTTTCCAGCCCGTTATGTGTCAGCACTGTAATCACGCTCCTTGCGAGACAGTTTGTCCGGTTGCTGCCACCTCGCACTCGCGTCAGGGACAGAATCACATGGCCTACAACCGTTGTATTGGTACGCGTTACTGTGCAAATAACTGTCCGTATAAAGTGCGTCGTTTCAACTGGTTCTTATACAACCAAAACGATGAATTTGATTTCCACATGAATAATGACCTTGGTCGTATGGTTCTAAACCCAGATGTGAATGTTCGTTCTAGAGGGGTTATGGAGAAATGTTCTATGTGTATTCAAAGAACTCAGAAAACGATCTTGGATGCTAAAACTGAGGGTCGTTCGATTAAGGATGGTGAATTCCAGACTGCTTGTTCTTCCGCTTGTGATACTGGAGCACTTGTTTTTGGTGATATCAATGACAAGGAAAGTCGTATTGCTAAGCTAAAAGAAAGCGAGCGTATGTACCACCTTCTAGAGCATGTAGGCACCCAGCCCAATGTGTTCTATCATGTGAAAGTTAGAAATACCGAAAAGGCCTAATCATAAATAATAAAACTCGTTATGGCATCTCATTATGAAGCTCCGATACGTAAACCGCTTGTAACCGGCTCAAAAAGTTACAGCGATGTATCGAATGATATCGCCCGACCCGTAGAGGGAAAGGCTAACAAGCAATGGTGGATTGTATTCTCTATTGCTCTTGTCGCCTTTTTGTGGGGTCTAGGATGTATTATCTACACTATTGCCACCGGTATCGGTGTCTGGGGTCTGAACAAAACTGTGAACTGGGCTTGGGATATTACCAACTTTGTTTGGTGGGTAGGTATTGGTCACGCGGGAACCTTAATATCGGCTGTACTTCTGTTATTTAGACAGAAATGGCGTATGGCCATTAACCGTTCTGCTGAGGCTATGACCATATTCTCTGTAGTTCAAGCAGGTCTTTTTCCAATTATTCACATGGGACGTCCGTGGCTTGCTTTTTGGGTTCTTCCTATTCCTAACCAGTATGGTTCGCTTTGGGTGAATTTTAATTCGCCACTTCTTTGGGATGTATTTGCGATTTCAACCTATCTGTCGGTTTCTTTGGTTTTCTGGTGGACTGGACTTCTTCCAGATTTTGCAATGATTCGCGACCGGGCAGTTCGGCCATTTCAAAAGAAAATATATAGCCTATTAAGCTTCGGTTGGACCGGACGCGCCAAGGATTGGCAACGCTTCGAAGAAGTTTCTCTAGTTCTTGCTGGTCTTGCAACTCCTCTTGTACTTTCTGTGCATACCATTGTATCCTTTGACTTTGCAACGTCGGTAATACCTGGATGGCATACCACCATTTTCCCTCCATATTTTGTTGCAGGGGCTATCTTTTCAGGATTCGCAATGGTAAATACCCTTCTCATTATTATGAGAAAAGTGGTAGGTCTTGAAGACTATATTACTGTTCAACACATTGAGTTAATGAACATTGTAATTATGATTACAGGTTCTATTGTAGGATGTGCTTACATCACGGAATTATTTATAGCGTGGTATTCAGGGGTTGAATATGAGCAATATGCATTTTTGAATCGTGCTACAGGACCTTATGCTTGGGCTTATTGGTCGATGATGACTTGTAACGTTTTTTCTCCCCAATTCATGTGGGTGAAGCGTTTAAGAACAAGTATCATGTTCTCGTTCTTTATTTCGATTGTAGTAAATATCGGGATGTGGTTTGAACGATTTGTAATTATCGTAACATCACTGCACCGTGATTACCTACCTTCTTCATGGACGATGTTTTCGCCAACCTTTGTTGATATCGGAATTTTCATTGGTACTATTGGATTTTTCTTTGTGTTATTCCTGTTGTATTCAAGAACCTTCCCAGTAATCGCTCAAGCAGAGGTAAAGTCTATCTTAAAATCATCGGCAGATAATTATAAAGCCCTTCGTGCAGAAGGCAAACCGTTATACGAAATGCCTGAACGAGGAAAGGTTACCACGTATGAGGTGGAACAGTCGAATGCTAACTCATCTACTCAACATTAATATGGCTTCAAAAATTTTTAGAGCACTTTACAATGATGATGACATTCTAATGAATGCCGTCAAAAAGGTGCGTGGTGAGCATTATCACATCGAAGAGGTATTTACCCCTTTTCCTGTGCACGGTTTGGATAAGGCTATGGGCTTAGAGGAAACTCGCCTGTCAATGACCGCTTTTCTTTACGGTGTCCTCGGACTTACTGTTGCGGTAACGATGATGAATTATATCATGATCGAAGATTGGCCTCAAGATATCGGGGGTAAACCTAGTTTTTCACTGCTACAGAATCTTCCTGCCTTCGTTCCGGTAATGTTTGAAATGACGGTTTTCTTTGCGGCGCACCTTATGGTAATTACGTTTTACCTCAGAAGTCGCATGTGGCCATTTAAAAAGGCTGAGAATCCACTTCCGCGCACAACTAGCGATGTTTTTTTAATGGAAGTTGTCGCTACATCTGGTAAAGAGGACGAATTAACAGAATTATTACTTGACACAGGAGCCATCGAGGTTCAGGTACCTAAAGCTTAATCCATGAAGTCAGTTGTATCTAAAATTATACTAGTAGTCGTTTCGTTAACGGCAGTGTCTTGTTTTAATAAAAACAAGCCTAATTTTCAATATTTCCCAGATATGTACGAGGCAGTAGGATACGAAACCTATGCTGAGGCTCCGTTATTACCTGAAAATACCGCTGCTTTATTACCAGCAGAGGGCACTGTTCCTAGAGGTTGGCTTCCTTATGAGTTTGATAATACCCTCGAAGGAAAAGCGCTGGCGCGAGAAGATAAGAGTCCGTTACTTTCTGAAAACAGTGCATCAGACCTTGCCAAGGGGAAAGAACTTTACAATGTGTATTGCGCCATTTGCCATGGAACTAAAGGTGATGGACAAGGACATCTGGTAAAGCGCGAAAAAATCTTAGGGGTTCCGTCTTATGCTGACGCCGCTAGGAACATTACTATCGGAAGTACCTATCATACCATTTATTATGGCCTAAACTCGATGGGTTCCTATGCCGCTCAATTGAGTAGTGAAGAAGAAATTTGGCAGATTTCTGCATATGTAATGGAGTTAAAAAAGGACCTAACCAAATAAGTTTTAAACATGTATCAGTTTTCACAACGATTCAAGATAACTACCCTTATTTTAATGGGGCTTGGCCTGTTAGGTCTAGGATATGGCTTTTTAAGCGTTCCATCAACAGTTGAAGAGGCTAAATCTATGATGGCCTCACATGGTGAAGGTCATGGTGAGGAGCATGATTCAAGCACTCATAATATGCAAGACCACCCTACTCTTGCTGAGGCTCATCACGGCACCGATTCTTCAGATACTCATGCCGACGCTCAATCTCATACGGCTGATGCCGATGCTCATAATGATCACAATGAACATGATAAACATGTTTTTGATCAGATGAGAAACCGCCCTTGGTCTGCATTTTACGTGAGTGCCCTATTCTCGTTTCTTATTGCTCTTGGTGTGCTGGCGTTTTACGCGATCAATAGAGCTGCTCAGGCAGGTTGGTCTCCGCTACTTTTTAGAGTGATGGAAGGAATAACCGCGTATTTAATTCCTGGCGGAATTATTTTATTTGCCTTTTTTGTTCTTTCAGGGTTTCATTTGAACCATTTGTTTGTTTGGATGGATCCAGAAGTTGTCGCTCACGATAAATTGATTCAGAATAAGAGCGGCTATTTAAATACGCCATTTTTCCTTGTTCGCGCAGCGATATATATCGGAGGCTGGATTGCTTACCGCCAATACTCAAGAAAGTTATCCTTAGCCGAAGAGACTGCCTCTGATAACAGTGCCTTTGTGAAGAATTTCAGATTGGCAGCTGGTTTTCTTGCATTTTTCTTGGTAAGCGAATCGATGATGTCCTGGGATTGGATTATGAGTGTTGATCCGCACTGGTTCAGTACACTTTTTGGTTGGTATGTTTTTGCAAGCTTCTTTGTGTCTGGTATTACTGTTATCGCACTTTTTACACTCTACCTCAAATCTAAAGGATTACTTGAGGCGGTAAATAATTCACATATTCATGATTTGGCCAAGTTTATGTTTGGTTTAAGTATTTTCTGGACCTATCTCTGGTTTAGTCAATTTATGCTTATTTGGTATGCAGATATACCTGAGGAGGTTACTTACTATGTGATGCGATTTGAGTCGTATAAAGTTCCTTTTCTTGGCATGTTAGCGCTTAACTTCATTTTTCCACTTCTTGTGATTATGCGTAGTGACTACAAGCGTATTCCTTGGTTTGTTCAAACTGTAGGTATCGTTATTTTGACGGGTCATTACTTCGACTTTTATAATATGATTATGCCTGGAACGGTTGGGGCCCATTGGTCTTTTGGTGTTCCAGAATTAGGTGGCATTCTTTTCTTCTCTGGTTTGTTCCTATTTGTAGTAGCATCGGCACTAACTAAAGTTCCGGTAACACCAAAAGGAAATGCCCTACTTGAAGAGAGCAAGCACTTTCACTATTAATCGATAACGACGGTAGATTATACTCATGACAACACCTTTAATTTTAGCAGTTCTCGTTTTAGTTGCAATTGCGGTATGGCAGTTAGCAAAGATTTTTGAATTGTCACAACTTTCCACAGGAAAGCAATCTGATTCAACGATTGCCGACGATGATGATAACAAGTATAATGGTTATTTGCTGTTTGCTTTTTTGGTATTTATCTATGGTATTACCATTTTCAGCTTCGCTAAGTACACAAAAATGATTCTTCCTATGCCTGCTTCACAGCACGGTGTAGATTATGATCGTTTAATGTGGATTTCATTTGCGATCATTTTTTTCGTTCAAACTATAACCCAGTTTTTACTTCATTATTTTGGATTTAAGTACCGTGGTCAAAAGGGTCAAAAGGCGTTGTTTTATGCCGATAACGATAAGCTAGAGATTATCTGGACAATTATTCCAGTTATCACTCTTGCTTCGCTTATTCTTTACGGTTTGTATTCTTGGGTAAATATCATGGATATTAATGATGAAGGCGATCCTTTGGTGGTTGAGCTTTATGCCCAGCAATTCAACTGGACCGCTCGATATGGTGGTGCGGATAACGTTCTTGGTGACGCGAGTACTCGACTTATTGATAT
This sequence comes from uncultured Flavobacteriaceae bacterium, assembly GCA_964618875.1. Classification (GTDB taxonomy): domain Bacteria; phylum Bacteroidota; class Bacteroidia; order Flavobacteriales; family Flavobacteriaceae; genus UBA3478. The sequence continues at coordinate 4,663 of CAZUBV010000042.1, read as the reverse complement.
CGATAAAGCAAATGTTTTAGGTCTTGATGAGTCTGATCCGAATGGAAGTGATGATGTTATCGTAAAAGAGTTACACTTACCGGTTGGCAGAAAGGTTAATTTTTATATGCGCTCACAAGATGTGCTACACTCGGCCTATATGCCACATTTTAGAGCTCAAATGAATTGTGTGCCAGGTATGGTTACTCAGTTTTCATTTACACCTACTGTGACTACCGAAGAAATGCGACTGCAGCCTGAAATCATTGACAAGGTAAAACGAACCAACACCATCCGTGCTGAACGCGCCGCAGCCGGTGAGGATAATAGCGACCCTTGGGAGTTTGATTATGTTCTCTTGTGCAATAAAATTTGTGGAAAATCTCACTACAACATGCAAATGAAGATCATTGTGGAGTCTGAAAAAGATTTCCAGAAGTGGTTAGATTCTCAAAAAACATTTAGCGAAACTATTATTGCAGTTCCCTAAATTTGTAACGAAAAAGAAAATTAAAGACTAAATAAGGTAGTACTATGGCTCACGCAGCAGAACACCATCACAAAGAAACCTTTATCACAAAGTATATTTTTAGCCAGGATCACAAGATGATCGCTAAGCAGTATTTGATTACTGGACTTATAATGGGATTCATTGGTATTGCAATGTCCCTGTTATTCAGAATGCAACTAGCTTGGCCTGGAGAAGCTTCTCCTGTGTTCAAGGCTCTTTTAGGTAAGTGGGCTCCAGACGGTGTAATGGATGCGGATATCTATCTTGCTCTTGTTACGATTCACGGAACTATAATGGTATTCTTTGTGCTTACCGCTGGTTTAAGTGGTACGTTTTCGAACTTACTCATTCCGCTTCAGATCGGAGCTCGTGATATGGCTTCTGGCTTTTTGAACATGGTTTCGTACTGGTTGTTTTTCTTGTCATGTGCCATCATGCTCGCTTCGCTATTTGCCGAGGCAGGACCTGCAGCTGCCGGCTGGACAGTATATCCTCCTCTTTCGGCTTTACCACAAGCGCAACCCGGATCAGGGCTTGGTATGACTCTTTGGTTAGTATCTATGGCAATTTTTATTGCTTCATCTCTGTTAGGTTCCCTTAATTATATCGTAACGGTTTTAAACCTTCGTACTAAGGGAATGACGATGACTCGTCTTCCGTTAACCATTTGGGCTTTCTTTGTCACTGCGATTATCGGTGTGGTTTCCTTCCCAGTGCTATTGTCCGCTGCTTTGTTACTTATCATGGACCGTAGCTTCGGTACTTCATTCTTCTTATCGGACATTTTTATACAAGGTGAAGTGTTACACTATCAAGGTGGTTCACCAGTTCTTTATGAGCACCTGTTTTGGTTTTTAGGACACCCAGAGGTATATATCGTGCTGCTACCTGCCCTGGGTATAACTTCTGAGGTAATGTCAACGAATGCACGTAAGCCTATCTTTGGATACCGTGCGATGATTGCATCGATATTAGGAATTGCCTTTTTATCGACTATTGTATGGGGTCACCACATGTTTGTATCCGGAATGAACCCATTTCTTGGCTCTGTATTTACATTCACTACACTCCTTATTGCTATTCCTTCAGCAGTTAAGGCGTTCAACTATATCACAACCTTATGGAAGGGTAACCTTCAGTTGAACCCTGGTATGCTGTTTTCAATTGGCCTGGTTTCTACGTTCATAACGGGAGGTTTAACTGGTATTATTTTAGGGGATAGTACATTAGATATTAACGTTCACGATACCTACTTTGTGGTAGCTCACTTCCACCTGGTTATGGGTATTTCTGCTCTTTATGGTCTTTTTGCGGGAGTGTATCACTGGTTCCCGAAGATGTTCCACGGACGACTTATGAATAAGAATCTTGGATACATTCACTTTTGGGTAACTGCAGTAGCTTCTTATGGTGTGTTCTTCCCAATGCACTTTGTGGGTATGGCTGGTGTTCCAAGACGATACTATGAAAACACCGCTTTTCCAATGTTTGATGAACTGGCAAACGTTCAGGTGTTAATGACGGTTTTTGCTCTTATTGCCGCCGCTGCTCAGTTGGTATTTGTGTACAACTTTATTTATTCCATTTTTTACGGTAAGAAAGGGGCGCAAAACCCATGGAAATCAAATACACTTGAATGGACTACACCACTTGAGCACATTCATGGTAACTGGCCTGGTGCAATTCCTGAAGTTCATCGCTGGTCATATGATTACAGTAAGACCTATGAAGACGGATCGTATATCATAGAGGGACAAGACTTCGTTCCTCAGCATATTCCGCTTCAACCTAACGAAGAAGAGTTGAACCATTAAGACTCCTCTAACACGATTTTCTAGCCCTGCAATCGCAGGGCTTTTTTCTTTTTATTGTTCTACCTTAGTGTAAAGTATTGCTGCCATGAACGAACACCTTGACCCCACTGGGGCTCATTTTGGGAAAGAGGAATTTGACATTGAACGTGCCTTGCGACCTAAAGGATTCGATGATTTCGCTGGCCAAGAATCGGTACTTGAGAATCTAAAGATATTTGTTGAGGCTGCTAATCAAAGAGATGAAGCCTTAGACCACACACTGCTACATGGACCTCCTGGTCTTGGTAAAACTACACTCGCTCACATTTTGGCAAATGAGCTAGGGGTGAATATCAAAATAACCTCAGGGCCGGTCCTGGACAAACCTGGTGATTTAGCTGGTCTTCTTACCAACCTTGAGGAGCGTGACGTGCTTTTTATTGATGAAATTCATAGGCTGAGTCCTATCGTTGAGGAATACCTATATTCTGCGATGGAAGACTTTAAAATCGACATAATGATTGAGACGGGCCCCAATGCACGCTCTGTTCAAATTCATTTAAAACCATTTACGCTAATTGGAGCCACTACTCGGTCCGGTTTACTTACTGCCCCGATGCGTGCCCGATTTGGAATCCAATCGCGCCTTTCGTACTACAGTACCGAACTACTTTCAACTATTGCGATTCGAAGTGCGGATATTTTGCGCGTTCCGATCGATCAAAGAGCGGCCATCGAAATCGCTGGTCGAAGCCGTGGTACGCCACGTATTTGTAACGCGCTACTGAGAAGAGTTCGTGATTTTGCTCAGATCAAAGGCAATGGAACGATTGATTTACCCATTGCACAGTATGGACTTAAAGCGCTGAATGTCGATGCTTATGGACTTGACGAAATGGATAACAAAATTCTTACGACTCTGATAGATAAATTCAATGGAGGACCGGTCGGAATCAATACACTTGCCACCGCGGTTTCAGAGAATGCAGAAACGATTGAGGAGGTATATGAGCCCTTTCTGATTCAAGAAGGTTTTTTAGTTCGTACCCCTCGTGGACGCGAAGCTACACCTTTGGCATATAGTCATCTCGGTAAGACGCCTAAAAAAGGTCAAATGGGCAGTTTATTTGAGTAAACATGCAAAAGGACAATCTACTGCAGCGTCGAACCCATTTTTTGAAGCAAACTGCTGCTGATTTGGGTTTTTTGGCGGTAGGCGTTGCCAAGGCTGATTTTCTTGAAGAAGAGGCTCCGCGTTTAGAATCTTGGCTTGCCAAAGGATATCACGGAACAATGAGCTATATGGAGCGCAATTTTGATTTGCGTCTAGATCCGCGCAAACTTGTTCCTGGCGCTCGCTCGGTAATATCCTTGCTAATCAATTATTACCCAAAAGAAACCATAGCATTTCGGCAGTCTAATTTTAAGGTTTCTAAATACGCTTATGGTTCGGATTACCATGTGGTAATCAAGACTAAGCTTAATGAATTAGTAGAGCAGCTGCGCCTCGAAATAGGTGATATTGATGGCCGTGCATTCGTAGATTCGGCTCCGGTACTAGAAAAGGCTTGGGCTCAGCGTGCTGGTCTAGGCTGGATTTCTAAAAATTCAAATCTAATTAGCAAGCAAAAGGGATCTTTTTTCTTCTTGGCCGAGCTGATTGTAGATGCCGAGTTTGCTTATGATCATCCGATACAGACCGATCACTGCGGATCCTGCACTGCTTGTATTGATGCCTGTCCAACACAGGCAATCGTTGGTCCTGCTGTAGTTGATGCCAGTCGCTGTATTTCGTATTTCACTATCGAATTAAAGGAGTCAATACCGGATAGCTTCAAAGGTCAATTCGATGATTGGGTTTTTGGATGTGATACGTGCCAAGATGTGTGTCCGTGGAACCGCTTTTCATCGCCACACAAAGAGCCTCTTTTTGATCCGAGCGATGAACTTCTTTCGCTATCTGTAAGGGATTGGACGGAGCTTACCGAAGAGACCTTTACCAAAGTTTTTAAGGGTTCTGCGGTAAAACGCACGAAGTTTTCTGGGCTCAAACGCAACATCGACTTTTTGAATACAAAAAAGTAGCTATATTAAGGTCCTTAACTAAATTACTTAACAAACGCAACCATGAATCAATTAAGCACTCTCGATATCGGGGTTATTGTGGTATACCTGATAGGTATTGTCATTTATGGAATTTCAAAATCAAAGCGCGGCAGCTCGGAAGAGTACTTTTTGGGAGGTCGAACGATGACTTGGCCCATTGTAGGTATCGCCCTTTTTTCTGCGAATATTTCTAGTTCTACCCTGGTAGGTCTCGCCTCTGATGGATTTCAAACCAACATCAATGTCTATAATTACGAGTGGTACGCGGTTATTG
>CAZUBV010000041.1:0-10860 GCA_964618875.1 uncultured Flavobacteriaceae bacterium | reverse complement strand
CAGATTTGATTCTGATCAGCACGATCAAAGGGCTACTGCTTCAAACAATCATCTACGGCGATATGCAGATTATCTGAAAGCCAAGGTTGATGCAAAAGAGCTGAGTGTGTCCTTCGATTTCGATAAGTTGCAATATGATATGGACCACGGAATGTATTTCGATAGCTCTATTCCTATGGGATATGGCGTTGGAAGTAGTGGGGCTATCGTAGCGGCTATTTACGATCGATATGCGCGCGAGAAGGTTTCTGTTTTAGAGTCGCTCACTCGCGAAAAATTGCTCCAGCTCAAGAGCCAGTTTGCGGTTATGGAATCGCATTTTCACGGAACATCCTCGGGTTTAGATCCGCTCAATAGCTATTTGAGTCTTCCGATTCTTATACATGCTAAAGATCACATAGAGTCTACCCCAATTCCTTCGCAAAATGCAGAAGGTAAAGGAGCTGTTTTTCTTTTAGATAGCGGTATAACCGGGGAAACTGCCCCTATGGTTTCCCTTTTCATGGAGAACCTTAAAAACAAGCAGTTTGAAGAGGTGATGCGCGATCAATTCGTACAGCACACCGATGCGTGTATAGAACATTTTTTAAGCGGAAACATTCGCGGACTATTCAGCGATTTACGCAAACTATCTGGGGTTGTTTTCGATCACTTCAAGCCGATGATTCCTCAAAATTTCCACGATATTTGGCAGAAGGGGTTAGAAACCGACACGTATTATCTCAAGCTGTGTGGATCTGGTGGGGGTGGCTATTTTCTTGGGTTCACAGAAGATTTAGAAGCAACTAGAATGGCGCTTGAAGGCCATCAAATCGAAGTGGTATACACATTCTAGGAATGCCTAGTTTCCAACGAAATCTTCTCACTTTTTTTAGCATTACTCGATTACAGAACGGACTACTTGTTGTTGTGGCTCAGTATTTATCTGCCATTTTTATACTTGGTCGGGAACAGAGTGTTCGTCTTCTATTGCAAAACCTCGAGCTTCACATGATTGTGCTAGCTAGTTTTTTGGTGGTGAGTTCAGGATACCTGATTAATCAATATTACGATCATCCAAAAGATCTTATTAATCGCCCTATAAAAACAGTAATAGACGGTCAATGGAGACTTTCGTCAATCATGCGGATGTATCTCACACTTAACTTTCTCGCCTTTCTGGTTGCTTCGAGTGTCTCGCTAAGGGCAGCACTCTATTTTGTTGGGTATATCACTACAATCTGGTTGTATTCGCATCGTATCCGCACACTTTTTCTATGGGGATCCCTACTTTCAGCTTTCTTAGCGGTGAGTCCTATTGCTGCACTTTTTTTGTATTACAGACATGTGGAGCCTTTGATTCTCGGATTTGCAGGTTTTTTATTTCTGCTACTATTGGCCCTGGTCCAGATCAAAGATCTACATAATCTTAGGGGTGATATTTCGGCGGGTTTTAAGACTATACCGATCGTATTGGGCGAGTCGAAAACCCGAATGATACTTCGGTTGATTTTTAGTTGTCTTTCTCTTATTTCAATAGCGCTGCCACTAGTTTTTGACCTTGGGTTAATGGCCTATTATTTTTGGGCAAGCCTACCATTTTTTGTTTTTTTAGCGATTGATCTTTGGATTAATAGACCGTCGCTATCCTATATTAAAATGAGAATGCTTCTCAAGATATGGGTATTGTTAGGCACGTTAAGTATTTTGTTTTTGGACTTTGAGCGTTTGAATCAATTAAAAGCGCTTATTTTTACCCCCTAAACACCTTTCCATTGAATCGTACTCCAAAGAAAAATTCGGGTGGCTCTAGCCGCAAACCCGCTACTAATTCGGGCAATACCCCTAAAACTCCCTCAAGATCTTCGAATGCGTCTAAGAGAGATGGCGCATCTGAGGGGTCAAAGCGTCCTTATGTAAAACGCGATTCAAAGAGCTTTGTGCCTAGGCCAAAAGGTCCAAAACCAAAGCCTTCTGACGATGGTAGTATGCGCCTTAATCGATTTATAGCCCATGCAGGTATTTGCTCACGTCGTGAGGCTGACACGTACATTTCTGCCGGAAGTGTTCAGGTAAACGGTAAGGTTGTAAGTGAGATGGGTTATAAGGTACAACCAACCGATATCGTAAAATTTGATGGTCGCCTCTTAACACCTGAAAAGAAAGAGTATGTATTACTGAATAAGCCTAAGAATTTTATTACCACCACTGAGGACGATAAAGGACGTAGGACAGTAATGGACCTGATAGCCAATGCGAGTAAGCACCGATTACTTCCAGTGGGTAGACTCGACCGAAATACTACTGGTTTGTTGCTCTTTACCAATGATGGGGATATGGCAGCTAAGCTTACCCATCCGAAATACGGTGTTCGTAAGATCTATCATGTGGTACTAGACAAGGCTTTTAAGATGAGCGATTTACAGCAGGTTGAAGCGGGACTTGAACTCGAAGACGGTCCAATTTCAGTAGATGCTATTTCGTATATCACTGGAGCGACCAAAAAAGAGGTGGGTATAGAGATTCATTCCGGAAAAAATCGAATAGTTCGTAGAATTTTTGAGCACTTGGGATACGAAGTAACCAAGCTTGATCGCGTTATGTTCGCTGGTCTTACTAAAAAGGATCTTCCGCGTGGACAGTGGCGCGCGTTAGACGCTAAAGAAGTCGGTTTTCTACAAATGATCGGAAAGAGGAGCTAGAAAGTAGCGCAATAATGGGGGCGATTTGAAGCAATACGGCCCAAAAAGGCAATTCGATAGGATTTAGTGCATAGGCCCAATAGCTGATCATGACTGTAAATGACCAGATGATGCCTTCGACTCGTTGATTTAAAGCGCCCAGTGCTACTAATGTAATTAGGTACCAAGGATGAACGGTTGGGGTGCTTAATAGATAGACTAGTAATAGCAGATAGGCGTACTCCTGTACCTTGACCAGATTTTTTGTGCGCAAACTCAGCAGCAGTGCGAAACCTATTATGAGAGCCGAATGTATCTTCCCATAAAAGCGAATGAGTTGCCAGTCAGAATAACCGAGTAGTATTCCGAGTTCTTTGAATACTCTATACCCCCCTGAATTAAACTCGAAATTTGAGAACCAAAGGCCAAAACTTTTCCAGTAATTGCCCGCTAGTTCGTTGTTTAAAAATGGAAGCACCCCAATTAACAGGGTAATAAGCCCAGCAATACTAAGCTGAATGAACTGCCTTTTACTACTGGATTTTAGTAGCAGGGGGGCAAATAACAAGGGAATTGCTTTAAGTAATACTGATGCAGAGAGCGCCACGCCTGCCTTAAAAAAGTGGTTCTTGTAAAGAAGGGAGAACCCTAATAGTAACAGAAGTACCATAAGAGATTCGAAATGTAAGTTACCTGCGCCCTCGATTATCACAAGCGGGCATAACCAGTAGGTGAGTGCCCACTTTTTCGAATTGGGGCTCCCTAAGTTGTAAAGAATAGTATAGACAGCAATATCTGCACCTATTATTAGAAGTCGGTATGTCGTTATGGGGTATGTAGTCAATGCCCCTAGTGCGAATACAACTTGGTTGAACATGGGGTAATTGCTGTAATGTGCAGCGCTCATTGGCCCCATTCCTGTATATAGATCTGCCCAAGAAGTAAATTTAGGATGGGCGATAAGCTCTTCAGGTAAGTAACTATAAGGGCTAATGCCTTCTAATAATAGTCTTCCATCCCAGATGAACCGATAGAAATCTTGTGAGAGCACAGGCGTACTACCTAAATAAGCGAATCGGAAAGCAAGCCCTGTTGTTATTGCTACCCAGAGAGGAAGCTCTTTTTTTATTAGAGCGATATAAGAGAAGAACACAACTGCTATTAGGGTGATTAGCTCTGCGCTTTGACTTCGATCAATACCCTGTGCTAAGATCAGGTAACTAGCAAGTGATAAAACCAATAAAAATTGGTGAGTGTACGCGCTTAACTTTTGCATGAGTGCATAAAGCTAAGACTAAAACTCAATGTCGCCATAAGGTGAATACCAACGGGTAGTAACTCTCTATGGGTGATATCCCAAGCTAGGATTGATAAGAATAAAAGTGCCAGCCCTGCCTCTATCCATAGAATTTGTTTTGTTGTACCTCGCGTGGCACCTTTTTTTGGTGTGCGTTCGAATGGGGTTTTTCGGCCTGATAGTCCTTCTAGAACGGCTATGGTGTGTCTTAATGACAATCCGGAGGTGTAAATAAGGTACGTGCAAAATAGACCGGTAAAGCGCAGCAGTGATAGGAATCGAATGGGTTTTTCGATGAAATGCGCACGCAGAAACACACGATATAAAATCAAGGTGTTTACAGTTAAAACTCCGCCAAGGACGAACCAAAAAGAAGCTGTTGGTCTTACCGTAAGTAGCGGAATACATGCGCTTAAGAAATATAATCCAAACGTAGCTATATAGAAGCTTGAGCCGGATAGGTGAAGAATACCCATTACTTGTTGATTACGGTTTATCGGTGCACGAAGTAGTGATCTACCGTGTTTTATAAACGTTTCTGCACCACCTTTATTCCATCTGTGTTGCTGAATTCTGTAGGCGCTTGCAGTAGTTGGTAATTCAGAGGGAATTGAAATTTCATCTAAATATACCAATAGGTATTTTTTAAGTTGAGCCCGATATGATAAATCAATATCTTCGGTCAGGGTATCGCCGCTCCAATTTCCTGATTCTTCGATCGCAGTTCTTCTCCAAATTCCTGCGGTACCATTAAAATTGCTAAAATACTGGGCGGTACTTCTTCCGCAGTGCTCGTTTCTAAAATGCACATCTAGCGGTAAGGCTTGCATTTGAGTGAACCAAGAATCATTTCGGTTTTCAAAGTCCCATCGGGTTTGTACAACTCCAACATCGGGGTCGGTAAAAGGTTGAATGCTTGTTTTTAACCAGTGTTTAGGTATGCGAAAATCAGCATCCAAAATGGCAATAAAAGGTGCCTCGGTGGCTTGTAATCCTTCTCGTAAAGCACCTGCCTTAAAATCGGTTCGCTGTTCTCTTCTTAGGTAATTCGCATTGAATCCTTGACTGTTTAGTCGCTCTGTGAGCCGCTGATTGAGGCGTATTGAGTCATTCTCCGTAGAATCGTCAAGAATTTGAATTTCAAGTAGTTCTTTGGGGTAGTCTAAACGGTCTAGATGAGAAAATGTCTTTAGCACAGTAGTGCCTTCGTTATACAGGGGAAGTTGAATGCAAACTAGCGGGAGTAATTTGTCATCTGTTTCTTCGTACTGCTTTGTTCTATAACCTGTCGCTTTTAAACTGAGATGCAGTTGGTAGATGGTATAAAGAGAAAGGAGCCCAGTACAAAGCCCTAGTAATAATTGCCATATGAGAAGGGCATAATTCACCTTCTGAAGCTATAGGTGAAAATCCAACTCAATATTTTATATCCCGCCAGTATAGTGCCCTTTAGGGTTCCTGAAACTTTAGAGGTGCCAATGCGCGGACGGTACCTTACGGGTACTTCGGTATACGTTAATTGGTATCTAAGCGCTTTGAGCTGCATTTCGATGGTCCATCCGTAGGTTTTGTCTTGCATCTTCAGTACCTGTAAACTTGACCATCGGATAGCTCTGAATGGTCCGAGATCAGTAAAATGTCCGTTGTAAAAAACCCTCATAAGGTTTGTGGCAAGCCAGTTTCCGAATAGTTGCTGAGGGGTCATTGCGCCTTTCTGCAAGGTGGGGTTGTTTCTTGACCCGATAACTAGGTCAGCTTCATTTCGTTCAATTGGCCTGACTAGTAGGTTTAATTCTTCGGGGTAATCGGAGTAGTCTCCATCGATAAATACAATAATATCTTCATCGCTAGCTTTTGATTTGAGATAGTCGATGCCTTTTAGACAGGCGTATCCGTATCCCGGTCTAGGTTCTGAGAGCACGGTTGCTCCTGCCTGTTTAGCCTGAATTGCTGTGCGATCCGTCGATCCGTTATCTACAACGATGCACTCTGCAATGGTATTGGGCAGATCTTTAATTACTTTTTCAATGGCGCCTTCTTCATTTAAGGCTGGGATGATTACGTAAATCATGATTCTAGTCGAAGTACTCCGCGAGGACAGACTGCCGAGCAGATTCCGCAACCAACACAAGAAGCTCGTTTTATCGGTTCTGATTTTTGGGCGTAGGCCCTAACATCAATTCCCATCTCACAGTAGGTAGAGCAATTTCCGCAAGAGATGCACTGCCCACCATTGGTCGAGATTTGGAACTTAGAAAAAAGTTTTTGCTGTATTCCTAGGATTGCCGCCATCGGACATCCGAATCGACACCAAACTCGATTCCCTAATATGGGGTAGAACCCGGTGCCGATAACCCCAGAGAAGATGGCCCCAATAAAGAAGCCATAGGTAGAGCGCAACTGAGCGGAAGGGATAAAAAACACCTCTGTGTTTCCGCTAAAAAAGTGAAATCCTAAAAGACCAATACTAATAACTCCTACAACGATTGCGGCTGTTTTTGCGTCTTTTGCTAGCCAATTGCGCCGTTTCCAAAAAATTAGGCCCAGGGTAGACAGCACTAGAAATGCTATACTACTTAGAAATAGATTTGGCGAAATCCAGTACCGATCTGGTTGCTCTAAAAGATAGGAGTGTACTACAGCCACGGTGCTTAAAAACACCCACACGAGCACTGTATGAATCATCCAGCGCTCGAGTTTCCAGGCGCGCAAACTTTTATCGCTAAGCTGCCGAAACGGATCTCCAGCAGTTTCTGCAAGCCCCCCGCATCCGCACACCCATGAACAATACCAGCGTTTGCCGTATTTATAGGTGAGGATTGGTGTAACAATTACAATAGAAACAACCCCAAAGATTAGCAGTCCGAGACCTAAACTTCCGCTATTTAAAAATCCATCGAGCGAATACCCATCAAATAGGTAGTAGTTCAGTGGCCATACACTCTTGAGATCGTAATACGGTAAATCGCCGTTAAGTCGCGCCATAAGTTCTGGTATCAGAAAGGCGAAAGCGGTCTGAAAAAATATAATACTTAGTGTTCGTAGTCGCTGGTAGCGCACGTGTCGGTACTTAACCAAAAATTTAATACCGAACAGTATAATTGCTAAAGTATAAAAAACTCCATAAACGAACCATTGTGTAGCCGGTCGTCCACTTAAGAAGTAGCTAAAGCCATCAAAGATTCGAATTAAGCCTTCTAAGTACTCGGAATAAAAGTAGAGTAGAATGTAAAAAGAGGTAAGTAATACACCGCTGACCCAAGCAATTACACCACGAGAGGTAAGATCGCGGTAGGCAAGTCCTGTATTTTTTATACCTGCCCCAAGTGATGCGTACGAACTGTAGGTGTACCCCAAGACTCCAAGACTAATTAGACCTAACCCTAACCCTAAAGCCAACGACGCAGAAAGCGGCACTCCGAAAGCGGTTAACAGCAGTACACCCAAGCCGCTAAGCCCAATATAGGTGAAGATTCTTTGTTCTTTAGTGATTTGATACGAATGCATCGCTAATTTGAGTATAGTGGGTTTTGCTGAATTCTGGATCGAAATGCGCCTCTTTAAGGTGTTCAATTACCCAGTCAATTTGTCTTTGTTCTTGTATCCACCGATCGAAAACAGTATGGCTCAGACGGATACCAAAACTATTTACACCTAATAACGATTTAATTTCGCGGTGGTATGCCAGAGTTATTGCTTTTTCTTCGTTCTCAGAACGCCAGTGAAAATGGCGTTCGCTTAAGGGACGCTTCGACTCGGGTAGGACACTTCCGTAGGTTTGGTACTCAAGATCGAAAAATTTTGCTGAATTAAACCAAACTCCAGGATTATAATAAGTAGGTACACCCGCAAGCGTGTTTGCTAGGGTTTCTGCCATTAATCTACCGGTATACCATACTGCCTCTATTGCAGACCTGCCGTGGCTTGGTTCCCGAAGCTCGGCGCAGTCCCCTATAGCGTAGACATTCGGATCGGTTGTTTGCAGCACGGAATTGACCAGAATACCTTTGCAAAGTTCTAATCCGCTATCCTTTAGAAAGTCAATATTTGGGGTAACTCCCGTTGTGATTCCTACTAAATTACAATCAATGTGCCTTCCGCTTTTTGTAATGATCCTTGCCACTCTGCCATTGGTGTCAGCAATAATTTCCGAGAGTTCATCTTCTTTTATAAGGTTTAGATGGTGCTTTGCTATCTGTGATTCGACTAGCTCGGCGTCGGATGTCGGAAGTTGACTGGCCCAAAAATGGGATTCTCTAATGATAAGTGTTGTTTGAATCCCTCTGCTGAGGAGCATTTCTGCTAGCTCAATTCCGATGAGTCCACCCCCAATAATAACTGCCGAGGGGCACACCTTCGCGTTTGGAGCCCACTTTTCAAGTTGTTCTAGATCTTTTAGGTGATACAATCCGAGTACCCCGTCTATGTGCTCGCCGGGCCAGCCATAGAATGCGGGTTTAGATCCGGTAGCTACTACTAGGGTGTCATAACCTAATTCGATCTTTTCTCCGTGGCTGTCTACCCGCAGTATTCGTTGACTAAGGTCGACCGAATGTACTTTGCCTCGAATACGAGAGATGGGGGATCGATCCCATGCGGCCCTCGGATAGGGCTCAGTTTCTTTTAGATTCATATGTCCCATATACACATACATTAAGGCAGTACGCGAAAAAAAATAGGGACTTTCATCCGAGATTAAGGTGATGTCGAACCGTTCTGATTGTTCTAATTTCAGGGCCAGGGTACTACCCGCAACACCATTTCCGATAATGACAAGTCGTTTTTTCATTAGCAGCAGCCTCCCCCTCTGTAGTGAAAAGTAGATGGGCTAATATGAATGTCTTCGTTTAGTTTGGACAGTGCAGCAGCAGTTTTGTCGCAAACCGCTAGCGGTTGATGTCTTAGCAGTACATGGCCATTGTTGTCATCTAAATATTCTTTTTCACCAAAGTAAATTGCTGTTTTACCGGTGAAAATACAAGGTCCGTCACTTGGCATTGGATCCTTAATCGCACATACCTCTATTGATTCGATGTGAATGAGTTTTTCAGTGGCGTAGTGTTTTGGATCGAGTACCCGATAAGAATGTCTTGCGCGTACCTCAATGGTTCCAAAGCCGGCGTCGGTCAGTACCTTTACATAATCGTTTAATGAGATGGCTCCGCTGAGGCACTCTGCACGCAGTCTATCGTCATTTCGCAAAGTTTCGGATAACTCTTGCTCGCATATCGGGTCGCTCATAACGAGTCTTCCATGAGGACGTAAAACCCGATACATCTCGCTCACCGCTTTTTTCAGATCTTCTGCCTTGAAAATATTGAACAGACAATTTTGAGCGGCAACGTCAATACACTCGTCGGCCACCGGAAGGCTTAGAGCGTCTCCTTTTTTTAGCTGAATGAACGCAGGATCGAACCACTCATTTACCGAAGCTGCTTCGATTAGATTTTCTTTAGCGGCTTTAAGCATTCGATCTACTGCATCTACTCCAATAATTGACCCAGCTTGTCTTGAGAAATAAGCGAATTGTAACAGTTCCATAGCCCCGCCAACTCCTACATACAATACCTTAGGGTTACCCACAAGATCAGAAGCAGAGACCGTGGTTCCGCAGCCGTAGTTCATTTCTTGCATTCGCTTGGGAATGGTAAGGCCGGGAAATTGCCATATTGGGCTTGTAGTGCAGCATAGGCCGACATCAGGGGTCTCAGCTGCCTTGGTGTACAGATCAACGGTGGCGTCAAGGTAACTCACTACAAGAGAGATTTAAAAAGGGTGATTAGATGTGGCTCACAAGATCTTGCGATCTCTAGAATTTCATTGACATTAATGGGTTTTAGCTGGTCGGGGTCACACTCATCGGTTAATACCGAAACTGCCACTACCGGTAGGCTGAGGTGATTTGCGACAATGACCTCAGGAACGGTACTCATTCCGACTGCATCTGCCCCAAGAATTCGCAGCATTCGGTATTCTGCTCGCGTTTCAAGTTGCGGACCTACTACCGCTGCATAAACGCCTTTGTATAGGGTTATTCCTTGTTTTTTGGCGGTTTCGAGTAGTTGTTTAGAAAGGCTAGCGTCGTACGGACAAATCATATCGACAAAGCGAGGTCCGTATTGGCTCACATTTGAGAATGCAAGCGGAGACCCCCCTTGTAGGTTGATGTGATCGTCAATAAGCATCAGCTCCCCTTTTTTATAGCTCGGATTAACCGCTCCGGCAGCGTTAGATATCAGAAGTTTTTTAATCCCCAGCGCGTGCATTACCCGAATAGGATAGGTAAGCTCTACAAAATCGTAACCTTCGTAAAGATGGAAGCGCCCTTGCATGATGACAACTTTCTTGCCCTCGAGAGTTCCGAAAAGTAGTTTTCCGGAATGGTATTCAACTGTAGACACAGGAAAATAGGGGATGTGGTGGTAATGAGCCACCGCTTCAACACTCAAGGAGTCAACAAGTTGACCTAGGCCGGTTCCTAGTATGATGCCTACTTCTGGGGTTCCAAACCCTTTGGAACGCAAGTGGGCTAAAGATTCTTCGAGGTATTTAGTTGAAAACATAGCCCCTAAATTACAACTATTTTAGGGGCTTATAAACCACTGGCAATAAGGTCTTCTTCGGTATCAATATCCCGTTCGACTGGTAGAAAGGCCATGCGAAGCTTAAGATTTTCAGCCCGATCAAGGGTTTGTCCAAACACTTTTTCAGTACTCCAATCAATGTTTTCAAATAAGTGATATTCCAATGATTTGAGGCCTATTAGATAGTATCCGCCGTCTTCACTTGGGCCTAATACAAGATCGTTTTCAGTAAGGCTTTCGAATCCGTCTTCAAGGTGTTTGGGGTTTAAACTCGGAAGGTCACTTCCGATCAGAATAGCCTGCTTATGCAGAGATAACA
>CAZUBV010000040.1:0-11173 GCA_964618875.1 uncultured Flavobacteriaceae bacterium | reverse complement strand
CCTTCAACAATTAGTGTGGTCATTTTCTAGCCGGATTGATTTCAATCATAAATAAGTCGCTCGCTATACCGTCGATCAAAAATTTTCCTTTTCGGGTGGCTCGCACTACGCCATCCTCTTCAAATAACAAGGCATCGACGATAAAGGGGGTAATCATCATTTTAAAATAATGCACATACGAGACTCCGAATCGCTGTTCTAATTCACTGTAAGAAACCCCCCAAATAGTTCGTAATGAGGTCATTACAAATTCATTGTATCGATCTTTTACAGACAAATCTTCGCTTCCAAAAATGGGCTTCTCCTCGGCGATTGCCCGCATGTATTTGTGGTTTTGAGCAACATTCCAAGATCGTCTACACCCCTTAAAGCTATGGGCAGAGGGGCCTATTCCGAGATAAGGCGTACCCTTCCAGTACGCGCTATTATTTATCGAATAGTGGCCAGGGATAGCGAAATTGGAGGTTTCATAATGATCAAATCCCAGATCAGATAATGTATCTAGAATTAATAAAAACTGACGCTCTGCCTGTTCTTCATCGACATCTTCAACGAGTTCTTTTTCAATAAATCGGGCCAGTGCAGTATTGGGTTCAACTGTTAGTGCGTAAGCGGATAAATGAGTAGCTCCCATAGCAACTACGCGTCTTACACCCGCTTCAAGAATCGAATCAGACTGCCCGGGTATACCATAAATTACATCTACCGAAACCCGATCAAAGTGAGCCACTGCAAGTTCAAGTGAGTGCAACGAATCTGCAGCGGTATGAGATCGGTTCATTAGGGTTAGATCGCGATCCTCGAAAGATTGCAGACCAAGGCTTAGTCGATTGATTCCTAAATTTTTCCAACGTTTTATTCGTTCCAGCGTAACATCTTCTGGATTCACCTCCAAGGTAAATTCTATAGTATCCGAAAAGCGGTAATGGGCATACGCGTTCTCTTTCAATAATGTTAACTGATCTAAGGTCAGTAGTGATGGGGTTCCTCCTCCAAGGTATAGGGTATGAAAAGTTTCATCGCTCCAATGGTCTGACCTAATTCGCATCTCTTCGGCCATTGCCTGCAACATCTTGTCAATGTATCCCAGTTGTGTAGAAAAGTGAAAGTCACAATAATGACATGCTTTTCTACAAAAGGGTACATGAATATAGAAATTTGCCATTATGCTGACTTACAAAACTAGACCACGAATGATAGGCCTTTGTAGCCTCGGGCTTTCCAGCATTGTAGAAATGACAAACGGCGGCTGCTAGACCGTCTGTAGCATCAAGATTTTTCGGAAGCTGCTTGAGTCCAAGCATACCCTGTAACATTTTAGCGACCTGTTCTTTTGATGCATTTCCGTTACCCGTGATGGCCATTTTAATCTTTTTGGGTAAATACTCGGTTACCGGTATTTGACGTGAAAGCCCTGCTGCCATCGCTACTCCCTGAGCTCTTCCGAGTTTTAACATCGATTGTACATTTTTTCCGAAAAAAGGAGCCTCGAGTGCCATTTCATCGGGATGATAGTGATCGATAAGCTCAGCCGTGCGCTCGTAAATCATTTTAAGTTTGAGATAAGGATCCGCAATTTTAGTGAGCTGTAATTCATTCATTTGAATAAACTTCATTTGATTGCCTTTAACCTCAATGAGACCAAAACCCATAATAGTTGTTCCCGGGTCTACCCCTAAAATGATTTTAGATGAACTCATACTAGCGAAGGTAACGAATTAGCGGTCTAGGTAGCGTACTACCTCATCTAAAGGCAATCGCTGTGAATCTTGAGGATTTTCATTGTAATACCCCATATAGAAGAATCCTAGACAGCGCTCTCCCTCGGCTAACGATAAAAACTCACCGAGATGTTTGATCACTCCTGGCGAGCTCCAATATCCACCAATTTGCTTAGCGTGGGCGGCTAACCACAAATTTTGTACAGCCATACCCACAGCTGCGATTTCTTCCCACTCTGGAAGAGACTCTTTAGGATCTCGTTTCATGCAAATAGCAATGGACACTTGCGACTTTAACGGATTAGACTTAAGTTTTTCAAGAGTGATTTCACTGAATTTTTCGGTGGTGTTTGTATAGGCCGTTCCAATAGCGTCAGCTAATCGCTGGCGAGCATCTTTTTGAATAACCACAAAGCGCCAAGGTTGAGTTTTTTTATGGGTAGGAGCCCATCGAGCTGCCTCTAGTAATTCTTCAATATCAGCAGCAGCTATAGGCTGCTCATTATATGCCGGCGGATGTACGCTGCGCCGCGTTCTAATCAGTTCAAGAAGTTCCATAACTTATGTTTTAGACCTCTAAAATACCGATTTATAAGGGGGAGTAAAACAAAAAAAGCCTCCCCTAAGGAAAGCCTTTCAAAGGTCAGTATCACTGTAGATACCACACTTTTCATGCAGACAAGTCTGCACAACACAACACGACAAATATAACACCATTTTTTCATTTGATTTTCATTATTATTTTTTTGGACATTGTCCTAAAAATTGGATTTATTCCATAATTTAGTCCTGTGAATAGAAGTATATTACATCTTGACCTCGACAGTTTTTTTGTCTCTGTTGAACGCCTACTCCACAGCGAGCTTAAGCGAAAACCGCTTCTTGTAGGTGGACTGAGTGATCGCGGAGTAGTAGCAGCCTGCAGCTACGAAACGCGAGCCTTTGGCGTGCATTCAGGCATGCCGATGAAACTTGCGCGGAAGCTCTGCCCTGAAGCCGTTGTACTACGAGGTAATTCGGGAACTTACACTAAATATTCCGATCTAGTTACCGAGATTATCAAAGAAGCCGTACCTGTTTTAGAAAAAGCCAGCATTGATGAGTTTTACGCAGATCTAAGCGGAATGGACCGCTTTTTTGGAACCTACAAATTCGCAGCCGAACTGCGCCACAGAATTAGTAAAGAAAGTGGGCTACCTATTTCGTTAGGCTTATCGGAAAATAAAATAGTCTCTAAAGTCGCTACTGGAGAAGCCAAACCTAATAACCAACTCAAAGTTGACTATGGCTACGAAAAGCCCTTTCTAGCTCCACTTTCGATCTCTAAAATTCCGATGGTCGGAGACAAAACAGGACAAACCTTAAGAAGGTTAGGCATTCGAAAAATACAGGATTTACAAGATCTTCCGCAAGAATTGCTTACTCAAGCTCTAGGAAAACCTGGCACAATTATTTGGAAGCGAGCGCAAGGCATCGACACTACCCCGGTAATCAGCTATAACGAGCGAAAATCAATTTCTACCGAGCGCACCTTTGACTACGACACCATTGACGTGAGCGCTCTAAAAGCGTTGCTAATTGCCATGACAGAAAATCTAGCCTTCCAGCTCAGACGAGGAGAAAAACTGACTTCTTGTATTGCTGTAAAAATTCGCTATTCTGATTTTGACACCCAAACTAAACAAGTAAAGATTCCCTACACAAGCGCAGATCACCTACTTATACCCAGAATACTCGAACTCTTTAAATCACTTTACCAAAGAAGGCTACGCGTTAGGCTCATAGGAGTAAAGTTTAGTGATTTAGTGGGTGGAAGCTATCAAATCAATCTATTTGATGATAGTGAATCTGACATTCACCTCTATCAGGCCATTGACAAAATGCGACTGCGCTTCGGAGAGCGTAGCGTAATCCGAGCCGTCAGCCTTGGCGCAAAAACTATCGGTAGAATCGAAAACCCTTTTAACGGAAACGCCCCCATTGTTTTAGCACACCGAAAACAATAATGTACTTACATTGTCACAGTCAGTATAGTCTTAGATACGGCACGATTCCAGAACAAGAGCTTGCAAATCTAGCCCTAGAAAACGGCTACGAGTTCGTGGGTCTGACAGATATTAATACGAGTGCTGCTTGTCTATCCTTTATACAGTACTGTCAGCAAAAAGACATGCGAGCCGTGGTAGGTATCGATTGTCGGGAACAAAATCAGACGTATTATATCGGAATTGCACAAAGCATTAGCGGTTTTTACCAGCTTAATCGTTTTGTATCTGAAATACAAGAAGCAAAAAAATCATTCCCATTATATGCCCCTAGGCTCGAAGCGGTATGTTTTATCTATCCATTTAGTAGGGTTCAACTCGAAGAACTAACCCTTAGCGCAGACCACGAGTTTATTGGTGTATCGGTAAACGATCTGAACCGACTGCGGTTTAGTAGACTCATTGAGCAGCCCGAAAGGCTTGTGTTCGCAAGCCCCGTGAGTTTCCGCTCTAAAAAAGAATTCAACACCCACCGACTTCTTCGCGCTATTGATAACAATACGCTACTAAGTAAACTAGACCCTAGCGAACAAGGCAATCTCGGTGATCAGATGCTGCGATCAGAAGAGTTGTATAACAGGCTCCGCGAGTTTGATTTTTTAGTGACAAATACCCGGCGCCTCGCTCAGAGCTGCAAGGTAACTTATGACTTCGACCCTGCACTTCCCTCTGAAAACTTACGGTGCTACGGAACGACCAAACAAGAAGATTTTGAAGTGCTTAAATCGTTATGCGAGAGAGGCATTGCCTATCGCTATCCGAAAAACAAACCTCCCACACTTAGGGAGCGGCTTGAAAAAGAACTTACGCTGATTGAAAAGAAAGATTTCACCTCGTATTTCTTAATCAACTACGATCTTACTAAAGAGGCGCGCAGGCGAGGCTTTTTCTATGTTGGAAGAGGTAGTGGAGCAAATAGTCTGGTGGCTTACCTACTTCGAATCACCGATGTCGACCCTATTGAGCTCGATTTGTATTTTGAACGGTTCATTAATGAACACCGAAGTAGTCCGCCCGATTTTGATATTGATTTCTCGTGGCGGGATCGCGATCAGATGCTCCGCTACTTGTTCGGTCGCTACCCAAACGTATGCTTACTAGGCGCCTATGTTACCTTTCAAAAAAGGGCAGTAATTCGTGAGATCGGCAAAGTCTTTGGGCTTAGTAAAGAAGAGATCGACGGTTTGGTAGATCAAACAAGACCCTTAGCCCCAACTGGCGAAAAAGAGCAACTCCACCGTCTGGTACTGCGCTACGCTAGTTATATTCAAGGACTGCCCAATCACTTTAGCATACACGCTGGCGGGGTACTAATCACCCAAAAGCCCATAGAATACTACTGCTCTACCTTTCTGCCTCCGAAAGGAATGCGAACCGCTCACTTAGACATGCATATTGCCGAGGAATTGCGCATCCACAAATTTGATATCCTCTCTCAAAGAGGACTCTCTAAGATCGCCGACGCCGTAACTCTAGTTAAAAAAAATCGCGGAATAACTCTCGATATTCAACAAATCGAGTCTTTTAAAAAAGATGAAAAAATCAACCAACTACTCGCTAATGGAGATTGTATGGGATGCTTTTATATTGAATCTCCTGCTATGCGAATGCTGCTACAAAAGCTGCAGGTCAATAACTACTTGAGTCTTGTGGCGGCCAGTTCAATTATACGACCAGGGGTTTCTCAAAGCGGCATGATGAACGAATATATTTTGCGCCATAGATCGCCTAAGCGCGTAAAAGAACAGGCACACCCAGTGCTTCTAGAGATTATGTCTGAAACCTACGGGGTTATGGTGTACCAAGAAGATGTAATTAAAGTGGCTCATTACTTTGGCGGTCTTAGTCTAGCAGATGCCGATGTACTTCGCAGAGCTATGAGCGGAAAATCGCGATCAAAATCGGCATTTGAGCGCATCCGAGATCAATTCTTTATAAACGGGACTGCAAAAGGGTATACCCCCGAAGAGGTAAGTGAGATATGGAGGCAAATAGAAAGTTTTGCAGGATATGCCTTTGCCAAAGGACACTCTGCTTCTTATGCCGTCGAAAGCTACCAAAGTCTTTATCTGAGAGCATACTACCCCGTTGAATACCTCACCGCAGTGCTCAATAACGGAGGCGGATTTTACGCATCAGAATTTTATCTCAAAGAGGCCGTACGTCTTGGCGCACAGCTTCACTTACCCTGTGTAAATAACAGCGACAGCCTCTGCGTACTACAAGGCACTATCCTTTACTTAGGATTTGGTTATATCAAAGAGCTCGAACAAAAAACCATCGACACTACTATCGCTGTTCGACAACATAAACCTTTTGACAGCCTATCAGATTTTATTGATCGCGTACCTATAGGCAGTAATCAAGTTGAATTACTTATCCGAGTTGGAGCATTTGCCTTTACAAGACAGAACAAACACGAACTACTTTGGCAAGCACTACGTCAGAAAAACAGAACACCATATAGCTACTTACCGAAACTCTTTAACACTGAAAAAAAAGCGATTCAAATCAGTCACTTAACCGAAGACCCTATCGAAACCACTTATGAGCTTTGGGAACTACTAGGCTTTCCACTCTCGAACACGTTCGAACTCTTAAAAAGTCCGACAAAAAACCCGCTAATTACTGTAGCCGATTTTTCAAACTACCTCGGCAAGGAAATTACGCTACTCGGGTACCTAGTAACGGTTAAAAACACAAAAACAAAAACAGGTAAAACGATGCAATTCGCCACCTTCTTAGATTGCTGTGGTAACGCGTTCGACACTACTTCGTTTCCGATAATAGCGCAACAATATCCGATTCGCAGTGGAGGCATTTATCATATACACGGAACGGTAGTTACTGAGTATACGTTTAGCAGTATCGAAGTAAAACGACTTGAGCGATGCGAATACATCGCGAAGGTTTAGAAATTCAAATAGAAATCACGAGTAAGCTCGCGGTACTCCTCGGAATATACGTGGCGGTCAAGTTCAATAATAAGCTCTTCGCGCTCAGTAATTACCCAGTCGCTCGTTTTAACCCATTCAAGAAGAACTCGCTTCACTGGCAAATCAGCCCTACCCTTGACAAGACAATATCGCTTTAAGGCAAACCCACAACACGTGCCAATCTGCTCAGCCTGACTTAACCGATCAGCAGGCAAAATCAACGACAAAACTCCATTGGATCGCAGTAATGCAAAGGCCTGTGATATCAACTCATTTAGGGGTAAAAAGTGTGCAGACCGAGCTTTATCCCGAGACGATTGACCGCGCCAACCTTCGAAGAAAGGCGGATTACTAACGATCGCATCAAAACATTCGAACTTATTTGTTGCCCATTGGCAAAAATCGGACTGTACCACCTGCATACGATCAGACCAAGGCGAGCCCTGAAAATTCGAGTGCGAAGCTTCAATCGCCTTGTCGTCTATATCAATCCCAGTAATTCTAGCAGTCTGGTATCGCTGAGCTAACTGAAGCGCTACTAAACCCGAACCGCAACCAACATCAAGAAAATCGGGTGCTGATAATTCGGGGAGATCCACCCAAGCTCCCAATAGCACCCCATCGGTGCCAATTTTCATGGCGGCTAAACTTTGGTCTATGGTAAAGTGCTTGAAGACAAAATGACCCATAATTAGGGCTCAAGATACAAATCAATAAGTCCTTTAGGAGCAGTAATTATTATCTCTTGGGTTTGTTTGTTAATCTGATCAATAATTGGATCTACAGCCGGAATTAAAATTTCTATACCCGAGCGGTCAATGACAAAAATGGCCTGAGCAGCGTCGTCATTTACTCCTACAAGCTCACCCACTAAACCAAACGAAGAATCAATTACTTTAAAGCCAATGAGTTCATGATAATAGTACTCATCATCTGCCAGCTCGGGGAGTTCATCAAGGGGTCTAAAAAGCGACTTACCCACCAATGCATTCGCTGCCTGTTCGGTATCTACTCCTTCAAATTTGATACGAAGGGTACCGTTATGCCAGCGCGCAGCATCAATAAAAAATGGAACCAATTCATGTTCTAATTGAACAAAAACTGATTCCATTTCTAAATATTCTTCAGGATAGTCGGTATCTAACTTAATAAGAACCTCTCCTTTAAAGCTGTATTTCGATGCGACATGGCCCAGACGATAACAGGACTCTATTCGCATATCATTACTTATTCAGCAGTTTTTTCTTCTTCTGTAGTATCTTCTACAGGAGTTTCGGCTGACTCTTCAGTTGAAACTTCTTCTGCTACAGCAGCTTCGGTCTCTTCTGCTACTTCTTCTTCAACTACCTCTTCTTCTATAACTTCAGGCTCAGGAGCATTAGCTGCCGCGATTTCAGCCGCACGCTTTTCGTTTGCTTCTTTCTCTGCCTCTAAAGCTTTCGCTTTAGCAGCTGCCTTTTCTTTATCTAAAGCAGAAAGCTCAGCAGAATTTGCTGCATCTTTTTCTTTTAGCCAAGCTGCAAAACGCTCCTCTACTTGCTCCTCGGTAAGAGCTCCTTTGGCCACACCTTTAACCAGGTGATGCTTCAGAAGGGCTCCTTTTCTAGAGAGTAGTGTACGCGCTGTGTCGGAAGGTTGTGCTCCGTTTTGTAACCATTTCACCGCAGAATCAATATCGATTTCTACAGTTGCAGGATTGGTATTCGGGTTATAGATACCCAATTTTTCAAGGAATTTACCGTCTCGCTTTGATCGAGCATCAGCAGCAACTACCCAATAAAAGGGTTTTCCTTTTTTACCATGGCGTTGTAAACGAATTCTTACAGGCATATCACATTAAATTTTTGAGGTTCGCGACCTCGGTTATTAATACATTGTTTAAAAGTCGTGCAAAGATAATCGAAATGTTTAGTTATCCAAGCCTTTCAATTGTGCTATTTTTAAGGGTTCGAAAAGTTCCCTGCCCACCATGATGTATCTGATCTTCGACACTGAAACCACCGGCCTACCCAAAAACTATAAAGCTCCTGTTAGCGACTCCGATAATTGGCCGCGAGCAGTGCAGCTTTCGTGGCAACTCCACGATCATACCGGGGCGCTTATAGAGAATAATGACTTTATTATAAAACCGGATGGGTTTGATATTCCGTTTCAGTCAGAGCGTGTACACGGAATATCTACGGCATTAGCCAATAAAGACGGGGTAGAACTTCGCACTGCTCTCGAACATTTTGAATCGTCTTTACAGAAAGCGCACTTTGTGGTGGGACAAAATATCGAGTTCGATATCAATATCGTAGGGGCCGAATACTACAGACTCGATCTGCCAACAGCGCTCTTTTCAAAAAAAGTTCTAGATACCTGTAGTGAAGATACCGCCAAGCTTTGTAGGCTTCCGGGCGGAAGAGGAGGCAAATTCAAACTACCCACACTAACCGAACTTCACCAGAAACTTTTTGGTGAAAGCTTCGGTGAAGCACACAATGCAAGTGCTGATGTCGAAGCAACAGCGCGATGTTTCTTTGAGCTTATTCGAACCGGAGAATTTAATGCTTCAACACTTGGTCTCTCGGAAAGCCAACTAGCAGAATTCCGGCAATTACATCCAAAACCTATTGCGTCAGCGGGTTTAACGCATCGGAATTTAAAGGCTGCTTCTGAAAAACTGGTCGAAAAACAAATTCCTGTTACACCAACCCCCAGCGGAGGCGAAAAACTAGACGATCTTGAGTTTGTTCACCTGCACAATCACTCGCAATTCTCGATTCTTCAAGCAACTATGCGCCCTGCTGATTTAGTTACAGCTGCAGTAAAAGAGAAAATGCCAGGAGTGGCTATCACTGACACAGGCAACATGATGGGTGCCTTTAGCTTTGTCAGTGCGGTGGCTTCGCATAACAAAGCAAATCCGGATTCACCTATAAAAGGTATTGTGGGTCTAGAAATTGCCATAGTAGAGGACCGCCTTGACAAGGCAGTTAAAGATCTCGGTTACACAACCGTTCTGCTAGCCAAAAACAAAGTAGGGTATCACAATCTCACCAAGCTCAGTTCAAAGGCGTATACCGATGGGTTCTACTACATCCCTCGAATCGATAAAAATTTGCTATTAGAATACAAAGAAGGATTGATTGTGCTCTCGGGCGGAACGACCGGAGAAGTGTCTTCTAAAGCACTAAATATCGGAGAGCGACAAGCAGAAGAAGCGCTGTTATGGTACCTCGAAGAATTTGGTAGCGATTTTTATCTCGAATTACAGCGACACGGGCAACAAGAAGAAGATCATGTTAATGCTCAAATTGTTGCACTAGCCCAAAAACACGGTGCACAACTCGTAGCCACCAACAACAGCTTCTACCCTTCTAAAGAAGACCACGAGCTACAAGACATATTATTGTGTGTAAAAGAGGGCGAGCTCAAAAATACTCCGATCGGTCGTGGTAGAGGGTTCAGATACGGATTACCCAACGAGCAGTATTATTTCAAAAGTAGCGAGGCCATGAAATCGCTATTTGCAGATCTACCCAAGGCAATTGAAAACACCACTAAGATTCTAGATAAAGTAGAGAACTATGTACTCTACCGAGATGTGCTCCTTCCGAATTTTGACATCCCCAGCAAATTTATCGATTCAGAAGATGCCATAGATGGCGGCAAACGCGGTGAAAACGCCTACTTGAAACATCTGACCTTTGAGGGCGCAACAAAAAGATATGGTACGCTCAGCGAATCAATCACTGAGCGCTTGTCATTTGAGCTTCAAACCATTGAACAATCGGGATACCCTGGGTACTTTTTAATTGTAGAAGATTTTATCCGAAAGGCTCGAGAAATGGGCGTATCGGTTGGTCCCGGACGTGGATCTGCTGCAGGGTCTGCAGTAGCCTATTGCCTGGGCATCACGAATATCGATCCGATAAAATACGATTTACTTTTTGAGCGTTTTCTAAATCCCGATCGGGTGTCAATGCCCGATATCGACATCGATTTCGACGATGAGGGTCGTCAAAAAGTAATTGACTATGTCATTCAAAAATACGGATCAAACCAAGTAGCCCAGATTATCACCTACGGAACCATGGCTGGCAAATCATCGATTCGAGATACGGCTCGCGTACTTGACTTGCCGCTAAACGAGGCAGATCGATTAGCCAAATTGCTTCCGGATATGACCAAGCTTGACAAAGTTCTAGATTTAGACACGAAGTCGCTTCAACAACAATACCGTAGCGAGGAGGCTCAAAAAATTCAGGAACTACAAGAAATAGCTCAGAGTTCAACCGAAGCAGGCACGACACTTCAACTTGCCAAACGTCTAGAAGGTACCGTAAGAAATACAGGAATACATGCCTGTGGCGTTATTATTACCCCGGGCGATATTACCGATTTTGTCCCGGTAGCTACCGCGAAGGACGCCGAGATGTGGGTAACCCAATTCGACAACTCCGTGGTGGAGAGTGCCGGCCTACTA
>CAZUBV010000039.1:0-11175 GCA_964618875.1 uncultured Flavobacteriaceae bacterium | reverse complement strand
GGGTAGCTCCGGTACCCACCGAGACACAAATATAATCGGCTCTAATATCTTCTGCTAGCAATAGCTCAGAAACGCCTTTAACCGCAAGGGAATTGCTTCCGCCCTCGGGTATAAGATACTGCCCGCTTTCGTGGCAAATGGCGCGGGCCTTTCGGGATTTCGAGTGAGCTCCCGATAGCGCTCACGGCTTACAAAAATAAACTTCATACCCAGTGACTGTGCATGAGATAGGGTCGGATTTTCGGCAATCTTCGAACTGAGCTCCTCACCCCTTATGATTCCTACACTTTTAAAACCGTGCTCAGAGGCTGCTGCCGCTGTGGCCAAAATATGATTACTGTGCGCACCTCCGAAGGTGATCAAGGTATGTGCCTTTTCAGCTTTTGCAGCCGATAAATTGTACTTGAGCTTTCGGTATTTGTTTCCCGAAATGAGTGGGTGCAACTCGTCTTCTCGCTTGAGCCAAAGCTCAACATCCGCACGAGCGGTTAGTGGCAGGTGAATGCGTTGATTTCTTGAGACCTCAGATTGGGACAGTTGCATAGCTTAAAGATAACAGGTAGAGCGCGCAAGCTGCAAGGGTAAGTTTTCACAACTTGTCTACAGTTGTATCTTTGCAGTGTGAAAAAGCACATCCCCGTAGAAGAAGGCGATTACTACACCGAGAACGGCTATCGCGTCTTCACTGCAAAATACCACCTTAAGCGAGGCTATTGCTGCGAAAGCGGCTGTCGCCACTGCCCTTATGGTTACGACCCAAAACAAAATCGAGTCAGCGAATAGATTCTAGTCGAATTTCTTGACTTTAATCAATTGCGAGTTGTAACTTTAGTAAACCTGTAATCTTCTAGCTATGAAAAGATTAGTTCAACTCGTTACCGTACTTTCACTGATACTTTTTACCTCGGCGTGCAGCAGCATTCGGGTGTTTACCGATTACGATACTGAAGCTAACTTTAGCCAGTATCGCACCTATGCCTTTTACCGTCCGACTATCGATAAAGCTGAGATATCAGACCTCGACAAACGCCGTATTTTAAGGTCTATAGAGGCAAGCATGAATGCAAAAGGTTATGTGCTTAGTGAGAATGCCGACCTGCTTATCAGCATTGCAACCGATGAAGAATCTCGGGTAGAAATTAACAACCAAGCCTGGGGTATGGGCTGGGGTTGGGGTTGGGGCTTCAATCCTTGGATGTGGGGTCCGGCTATGAACAATCAAACCGTAAGCACCTACGACAGAGGTGTGCTGCTAATTGATATTCTCGATGCCCAAAGAAAACAGCTCCTTTGGCAAGGAAAGGGAAGTGGAATCTTAACCAACGTAACCAACCCCGAAGGACGTCAAAGGCTCATCGATCGATATGTGTCAGCAATATTAGCTAAATACCCTGCTTCGAATTCAGCGATTTCGGCTACTAGATAAGCTGAGCGGCTGCCTCGAGTGCTGCAGAGATTCCAGCAGGATTCTTACCACCAGCGGTAGCAAAGAAATCTTGGCCGCCTCCGCCCCCACTGATGTGTGTCCCTAGTTCGCGGATCATTTTTGAAGCGTTGAGGCCCTTTTCAGTAGCCTGTTTTTTATCGATGTAGATAGAAAGTAGTGCCTTGCCATCCGATTCAGCTCCCAACACTAAAAAGAGATTTGGATGCGCCGCAGCTAAGTCAAACGAAATCTGCTTCATAGCAGCCGCATCGAGATCTACCTGAATAGCAGCAAAATTGAATCCCGATTTTGGAGCGAGTTTCATGCCAATAGCTGCCTTAATGTGCTTTATTTTCTCAGCTACCAGTGCATCTCGTTCTGCACGTAACTTGGTAGTTTCCTCTAAACTATCATCGATTGCTTTTAACAAGTCTTGTGCCTTAGGAAAACGAGATTGAATACTGCTAATGAGCTCTTGCTGAGTATTGTAATACTCACGAACGCCACGAGCTGTGATGGCCTCAATACGCCGAATGCCCGCAGCTACTCCTGATTCGCTTACGATCTTAAATTGCCAAATCTCGGTGGTATTGCTCACATGAGTACCCCCGCACAATTCGATCGAATCGCCAAATCGAATGGTACGAACTGTATCGCCATATTTCTCGCCGAATAGTGCCATTGCCCCCTGTTCCATAGCTGTTTCTATGGCTACCTCTCGCGACTCTTCCAGCGGAAGCGCCGCGGCAATTCGCTGGTTTACGAGCTGTTCAACCTGTGAGAGCTCCTCTTCAGTCATTTTCGTAAAATGCGAAAA
The DNA here is from genome assembly GCA_964618875.1 of uncultured Flavobacteriaceae bacterium. Lineage (GTDB taxonomy): Bacteria > Bacteroidota > Bacteroidia > Flavobacteriales > Flavobacteriaceae > UBA3478. The sequence goes on along the minus strand of CAZUBV010000039.1, from coordinate 8,932 downwards.
ATCAAATCGAAGTGCATCGGGTTGTACCGCAGATCCGCGCTGCTCAACATGCGTTCCGAGCACTTCTCTAAGCGCCTGATGCAGTAGATGCGTAGCGGTGTGATTGGCGGTAGTATCCATCCGTTTTGGTACATCAACCACGGCATTAAATGCTGCAGTTAACTCGGCCGGAAGCGTTTTGGTGAAATGTAAGATCTCGTTATTCTCTTTCTTGGTAGTATAAATCTCAATCGATGCTGTGGCTGAACGAAGTGTTCCGCTATCTCCTATTTGACCACCACCCTCTGGATAAAACGGAGTGGTATTGAGTACCAATTGATATAAGGTGTCACTTTTTTGTTTGATCTCGCGGTATTTTATGATACGGACCCCAGAGGTGCTAAGCTGGTCGTATCCAACAAAGCCTTCTACGGGGGACTCATTCACTACAATCCAATCGCTTTTTTCGGCTGTGGCATCTGCTTTAGAACGCTGCTTTTGTGCAGCTAGCGCCGCTTTAAAACCCGTCTCATCATAGTGGTACCCCTTCTCTGAGAGAATGAGCGCCGTAAGGTCAATCGGAAAACCAAAGGTGTCGTACAATTCAAAAGCCTTTTCTCCAGAGAGGGTCTGGCCTTCAGTCTCGTGCATGAGTACATCAAGACGCTTGAGCCCTGCCTCGAGGGTAGCTAAAAACGACTGTTCTTCTTCTTTGATTACCGAGCTAATCAATTTCTTTTGAGCGGTAAGCTCTGGAAAGGCTGCTCCCATTTGCCCTTCGAGGGTATCAATGAGTTTATGAACAAATGGCTCTGATTGCCCTAAAAAGGTGAATCCATAACGGATGGCGCGACGAAGAATACGACGTATCACGTATCCAGCACCGGTATTACTCGGAAGTTGTCCGTCGGCAATAGCAAAAGCACCCGCTCTAACGTGGTCAACTACTACGCGTATGGCAATATCAGTAGGCTCATCTTTACCGTAGGTTTTGCCACTAATCGCCTCAAGGGTCGAAATCAGTGGAGTAAATACATCGGTATCGTAGTTCGATTGTTTACCCTGCAGCGCCATGCACAAACGCTCAAAGCCCATACCGGTATCGACGTGCTTAGCTGGTAGGGGCTCAAGAGATCCGTTGGCCTTACGGTTGTATTGCATGAACACAAGGTTCCAAATCTCAACTACTTGCGGATGATCATTATTAACTAGGCTTGCACCCGAAATCGCTGCGCGATCGGCTTCGGAGCGCAAATCGATATGTATTTCAGAACAAGGTCCGCAAGGGCCTTGATCACCCATTTCCCAAAAATTGTCCTTCTTATTACCCAAAAGAATACGATCCTCAGCTACAAAAGCCCTCCAAAGCTCAAAGGCCTCGGTGTCTTTTGACAAATTATCGGCATCGCTGCTCCCTTCAAAAATCGTTACATAAATACGGTCTTTATCGAGCTTGTACACCTCTGTTAATAGCTCCCAAGCCCAGGCAATAGCTTCTTTTTTGAAGTAATCTCCAAAGCTCCAATTGCCGAGCATTTCAAAAAGCGTGTGGTGGTAAGTATCTTTACCCACCTCCTCAAGGTCATTGTGTTTTCCGCTCACGCGAAGACATTTCTGAGTATCAGCTACTCGCTTATGCTGCGCGAGGGTATTGCCCAAAAAATACTCTTTAAACGGATTCATACCCGCATTGGTAAATAATAGTGTTGGATCGTTTTTCATTACCAGCGGTGCCGAGGCAACAATCTGGTGCTGTTTCGATTCAAAGAAATCTAAGAAGGTCTTGCGGACGAGATTCGCGTTCATATCAAAAACGTATCTTTGTAGGTAAATTTTGCCCAAAAATAGGACAATTTGAAAGACCAAAAACGCAAGCAGAAGTATTACTACGACCCCGAAACGCTATCGTACCGCAAGGTGGCTTCGCGTCCGCTGCGCAAGCTTTGGCAATTCGGTCTGTTTTTCTTGGCTTCAGCCTTTTCAGGAGCGGTTGTTTTTTATTCGCTGAACCAATTTGGCTGGGTACGAAATTCAAATGAAATCGTGCTACAGCGTGAACTTGACAACTACAAACAAGACTATCAAAACTTCATCAAACGACTCGATCGCACTGCCGAGGCACTTGAAAACGTTAGGCAGCGCGACAATGAGGTGTATCGTTTGTATTTCGAGATGGACCCTATACCCGAAGAACAATACTACTCAGGCTACGGAGGGGTAAACCGCTATCGCAAATACGAAGGTCAAAACAATTCTGAGCTCATCAAAGAAGCCGCTAAGGGACTCGACGTAATCGAAAAAGCCCTAGTAAACCAATCGCGTTCGCTCGATGATATCACTGAGATGCTTCCGAAGCGCAAAGAATATTTAGCCGCTATACCGACTATTCAACCGGTCAAAAACGAAGACTTACGTCGTATGGCATCAGGTTATGGTTGGCGCTCTGACCCGTTTACGAAAATGCGTAAATACCACTACGGGATGGATTTCTCGGCCCCTGTGGGTACGCCCATATTTGCCACTGGAGATGGCGTGGTAAAACGTGCTGATCAGCGAGCATCTGGACTGGGTAAGCATATACGTATCGACCACGGATTTGGATATGTAACGATCTATGGACACCTTTCAAAGTATAACGTCCGCCCCGGACAGCGCGTCAAGCGTGGTGATATCATTGGATATGTAGGCAATACAGGCCGATCATTGGGTTCACACTTACATTATGAGGTGCATAAAGAAGGAAAACAGGTAAATCCGATTGATTTTTATGCAGGAACCCTCTCGGCAGAAGACTACGAGATCTTAAGCCAACGTGCAGCACTCTACAATCAATCTCTTGACTAATGGAGCTTAACCTGCCTGAAAAACGTTACTATAGCATTGGCGAAGTTGCTGAAGCCTTTTCAGTAAACACCTCGCTCATTCGATTTTGGGAAAAAGAATTTGAGGTAATTAAGCCCAAAAAGAACGCCAAGGGTGATCGAAGGTTTACCCCCGAAGATCTTGTACAGCTCAAGCGCATATACGAATTGGTAAAAGAGCGCGGATTTACTCTTGAAGGCGCCAAAGCCGAGCTAAAAAACAACCGGAAAGGGTATCGAAAAAACGAACAAATCATTCGTAAATTAGAACACATAAAACAACAACTCATCCATCTAAAAAACAGCCTAAAATGAAGAAAATTTATTTTGTAATTGCAGCCTTTGTAGGGGTATTCGTACTCATGATTATGTGGTATGTAAGCACCAACAACCGATTTGTAGAATTAAAAGGTAACGCAACCAAACAATGGGCAAATGTCGAAAGCTCGTATCAAAGACGATCTGACCTTATTGGTAACCTAGTAAACACCGTCAAGGGTGCAGCCGATTTTGAGCGTAATACCTTAACGGCAGTGGTCGAGGCACGTGCCAAAGCGACCAGTACAACTATCGATGCCAATCAGCTCGACCCTTCTCAACTCGAGGCGTTTCAGGCAGCACAAGGCCAACTATCATCAGCCCTATCACGTCTACTTGTAACGGTTGAGCGCTATCCTGAGCTTAAGGCTAATCAAAACTTTCTCGAGCTTCAATCACAACTCGAAGGCACAGAGAACCGCATTAATGTTGAGCGAAACCGCTATAACAATATTGCCGGAGACTATAATATTGCTATCAAAAAGATTCCTGCTAGCATCGTAGCCGGTATGGGCGGATTCACCGAAGTTGCCCTATTCAAAGCCGACGCAGGTGCTGAGGCCGCACCCGAAGTAAACTTCGAGTTTTAATGAAGGTAGACGCCCTATTTACAAAAGAAGAAGAAACTGCAATCGTCGCGGCAATTGGCACTGCTGAAAAAAACACCTCGGGCGAAATTCGCGTTCACGTCGAAGCCACTCGAAAAGGTAAAGAAACCATCGAACGGGCTATCGAAGTATTTCAAGAACTCGAAATGCATCAGACCGAAGCGCGAAACGGCGTACTGTTTTACCTTGCCTACGACGATCATGCCTTTAGCATTTTCGGAGACCAAGGAATCAACGAAAAAGTTCCCCCAGGATTTTGGGATTCGACACGCGACCTGATGCAAGAAGCATTCAGGCGCTCGGCTTTCGCCGAGGGCCTCATCGCCGGAATCGGCGAGGCAGGTCGCGTCCTAAAAGAATATTTTCCGTATCAATCCAATGATCAAAACGAACTAGATGATTCTATTTCAAAGGGCTAGTCTCTTTTTACTTTGCTGTTTCACATTTTCGCTCTCTTGGGGGCAATTTGAGATTCCGGCCAAACCATCCAAACAAACGGCGGTATACGATTATGCCGACGTGTTAGGCGTCAGTGAGGAGCAGGCGCTTACCGAAAAACTCATCCGCTATGCAAATGCTACTTCAACACAAATAGTACTCGTAAGTATTGCGAGTACCGAAGGTGAAGATATTCAATTCTTGGGTGCTAACTGGCTCAGCAATTGGGGTATAGGCCAGGCAGGGAAAGACAACGGAATTTTAATTCTTTTGGCCCGCGATGATCGTCGAATCGGAATCAATACCGGATATGGTGTCGAAGACCGGCTAACCGATGCCCTTTCGAAGCGGATCATTGAAACGATCATCATTCCTGAATTCAAATCGGGTAACTACTACAGCGGCCTAAACTTAGGGACCGATGCCGTATTCGAGGTACTGACCGGTGCCTTTACCGAAGAGCGCGACCTTCGCGGATCAAAAAAGGAAGCCTTTGGCGGCTTGTTATTCTTTATCATTCTGATCGTAATCCTAATCAGCGTATTTGGCCGTAGGGGTGGTAAAGGCGGATCTTCTGGTGGCATGCGCGGACCAGACCTAATGGACGTACTCATTCTAAGCTCGCTCGGCAGACGAAGTGGTGGCTACGGCGGAGGCGGTAGCTTTGGCGGAGGCGGCTTCGGCGGCGGAGGTTTCGGTGGTGGCTTCGGCGGAGGTTTCGGAGGCGGAGGTGGCGCCTCGGGGGGTTGGTAACACCCTACTTCTTCCGCATAAAAATCGTAATCGGCACCCCTTCGAAGTCAAAGTTTTTGCGCAACTGGTTTTCTAGGTAACGCTTGTATGGATCTTTAACGTATTGTGGAAGATTGCAGAAAAATGCGAACTGCGGATAATGACTCGGCAGCTGCGTACAAAACTTGATTTTAACGTACTTTCCTTTGAGTGATGGCGGCGGATAGTTCTCGATCAGCGGCAGCATCACATCGTTGAGCTTGTGTGTAGGTATGCGCTTTGATCGGTTTTGATAAACCGCTACAGCCGTTTCTATCGCTTTGAATATTCGCTGTTTTTCAAGTACTGAGATGAATACGATCGGCACATCGGTAAAAGGCTCCATGGCCTCTTTAATTTTTTTGGTGTAGTCGCGAACGCTGTTGGTTTCTTTTTCGACAAGGTCCCATTTGTTTACCAGCACTACAATACCCTTGTTGTTTCGGTGAGCAAGCCAGAAGATATTTTGAACCTGTCCATCAAAGCCACGGGTGGCATCAAAAACAATCAGTACTACGTCAGAATATTCGATGGCACGTACCGATCGCATTACCGAATAAAACTCGAGATCTTCCTTCACCTTAGCTTTGCGACGAATACCAGCTGTATCTACCAAATTGAATTCGAATCCAAAACCTTTGTAACGGGTATCGGTTGCATCGCGGGTAGTGCCCGCAACATCGGTAACAATAAAGCGATCTTCGCCTAAAAGTGCGTTGATAAACGATGATTTCCCGGCGTTCGGACGACCTACCACAGCAAAGCGTGGCAAACTGTCTTCAACCTCAGGCTCATCGGGTAGTACCTTGACTACCTCGTCGAGTAAATCACCAGTTCCGCCACCATTAACTGAAGAAATCGTGTAATAGTCGCCGAGACCGAGTGCATAAAATTCAACAGCATCAGCCTCACGCATCGCGTTATCGACCTTATTAATGGCTAAAAAAACGGGTTTGTTGTGACGGCGTAACAGCTTCGCTACGTCCTCATCCATTCCGGTTACACCTGCCTCTACATCGACCATAAAGATGATCGCATCCGCCTCATCGATCGCTAGCTCTACCTGTTTGTCAATTTCTTTTTCGAAGATATCGTCTGAACCGCGAACATATCCACCTGTATCGATGACAGTAAATTCTCGACCGTTCCAATCGGTTTTGCCGTAATGACGATCACGAGTCACCCCGCTTACCGCATCAACAATGGCTTCACGACGTTGAATCAGTCGATTGAAAAAAGTCGACTTACCCACGTTCGGACGCCCAACAATTGCAACAATAGCTCCCATAGAAAAATTTGTGACGGCAAAGGTAGCCGAATTTTGTTTAAGGATAGCGCTCTAGCCTTGATATCCGAAGCGTCGCAACTGATTTTCGTTGCTGCGCCAATCTTTGTTCACCTTTACATAGAGTTCAAGGTGTAGTTGCTTCTGAAAAAATACTTCTAGGTCTTTACGGGCCTCTGAACCAACGCGCTTTAGTGCCTTGCCCTGATGGCCAATAATGATGCCCTTTTGAGTTTCTCGCTCGACCATAATTACGGCTCTCACAAAAATGATCTTTTCTTCTTCTTTAAAGCTCTCTACTTCGATCTCAACCGAATACGGAATCTCTTTTTTATAGTTCAACAAGATTTTCTCGCGAATCGTCTCGCTCACAAAAAATCGTTCCGATTTATCGGTAAGTTGTTCTTTATCAAAATAAGCTGGACCCAGCGGTAATAGTTCCTTGATACGGTCAAGCACCTGGGCTACACCAAAACCTTCGAGTGCAGAAATCGGATGAATTTCGGCATGTGGTAGTGCCCTAGACCACTGATCAACAGCTGTTTCTAACGCGGCTTGATCGGTAGTGTCGATTTTATTGATAAGCAATAAAAGCGGAACTTTAGTCGCTTCTAGTTTCTTAAAAAACTGGGCGTCTTTAAGACCTTTCTCTCCGATTTCAACCAGATACACCAGCACATCGGCGTCTTCAAAGGCCGACTTCACAAAATCCATCATTGACTCTTGAAGCGCGTAGGCCGGATCAATAATACCTGGAGTATCCGAGAAGATGATCTGGTATTCGGGTTCATTTACAATACCCAAAATACGATGCCGGGTAGTCTGCGCCTTAGAAGTGATAATCGATAAACGCTCACCAACGAGCGCATTCATTAATGTCGACTTACCCACATTGGGGTTGCCGATAATATTTACGTATCCTGATCGGTGCCCTGTGCTCATAACTTACCTGCTTTGTAGCGTGCAAAGTAGTCGGTGGCCGCGCGGTTTACCCGCGGCGCCAAAAGCAGCACGGCAATCATATTCGGAATAAGCATAAGTGCGTAGGCTAAATCCATCAGGTTTACCACGAGGTCTACCGATGCAACGGCAGCGATTACAATAGTTACAATGTAAAAATAATTGAATCCCTTTCCGATAGTAGTTCCAGCTAAAAAAGAAAGGCTCTTAACCCCATAATACGAATAGGTAAGGATAGTTGAGAGCGCAAAAGCGGTCACTGCAATCATAAGTAGTACATCGCCCCATCCAAAAAGTGTCTTTTTGAAGGCGATTAGGGTCATTAGAATTCCGTTGGTTTCAGCCTCTAGATAGGCACCACTAATTAGAATTACCAGAGCGGTTAGCGTACACACGACAATGGTATCAATAAAGGGGCCTAGCATCGCTACCAACCCTTCTTGAACCGGCTCATCGGTTTTGGATTGTCCATGGTACATGGGGGCTGATCCTAAACCGGCCTCGTTTGAAAACATCGCGCGACGGGCACCGAGAATAATAACTCCCCAAAGTCCGCCTGAAACGGCTGTTTTAAAATTAAAAGCCTCGGTCAAAATGAGTTTGAAAGCCGGAAGAATTCCGTCAAGATTCGTAGCAAGCACAAAAAGCACGGCTAGCAGGTAAAAGCCTACCATTGGTGGAACAATACGCGTGGCTACTTGGGCAATCTTTTGCACCCCTCCAAAAATAACTGTAGCGGTAATCGCGGCAAGGACCAAACCAATAATGGCTTTCCAAGCAAGTGCTGAACCCAGATCAATTAAAGTCTCATTAGGTTTTACCACCTCCATGAAGGTTTGGGTAAATTGATTAGCCTGAAAAATCGCCAAATAACCAATCATACCCATAAGAGCATAAAAAATGGCGAGCGGAGAACCAAAGCGTCCGAGTCCTTTTGTCATATAATACATAGGTCCGCCTTGAGCTACCCCCGAGGAGTCAACCCCACGGAACATTACCGCAAGCGAGCAGCTGTAGTATTTAATGGCCATTCCTAAGATGGCAGTCATCCAAATCCAAAAAATAACACCGGGTCCGCCCAAATACACCGCTATAGCCACCCCTGAGATGTTACCCAACCCAACGGTAGAGGCAATTGCCGCCGACAACGCCTGCCAATGCGAGACCTCGCCTGTCGCTCCCTCTTTATCGTATTTACCACGGGTTATATCAATCGCATGCTTGAAATAGCGATAGGGTTTAAAACCAGAATATAGAGCTAAAAAGAGACCGCCACCCAACAACAGGGTGAGCATAGCCCCTTCGGTATAGGGTAGTAAGCCTGAAATCAGTTCATTAATTGTATTCATGGCTGCGAAGATAGGGCGCAGCGCGAGAAACAACAGCGATCAATCGACAAAAGTCTCTTTGAGAACTGCCTTGCAGGCTTCAATTTGCTTCGCCGAGAGTTGACCAAGCGATGTTACGATTCGAGTCTTATCAATCGTACATATCTGATCTATGGCAATCATGCCATTTTTTTTGTCGAATCGGACAGCAACTCTAGTTGGATACCGTCGCAGTGTGGTAGTCATAGGGGCGATAAAATCACACAAGGCCGTGTTTTTTGAATTTCTCTGCCTAGTGTAGGGTCGAGTCAAACCAGAACAATAGCATATTGAATTAACTCCATGTATCAAAGGTTTCGTCATCAAACACATCAGAGATTAATA
>CAZUBV010000038.1:0-11576 GCA_964618875.1 uncultured Flavobacteriaceae bacterium | reverse complement strand
ACGGTCGTAATCAATCACCGCTTCAAAATCTTTGAGCTGTTCTACAAGTAAATAAACTAGGCGTTCACTAACACGTAATCGCTTGGCGAGTTCAAATGGTGATCCAGTACATTCAGAGCGAATGAGCTGATGAAGTCGTTTAAGACGTGTTAAATTTTTAATACTGTTCATCTGAGATAATTTTTGGATTGAGAGCCAAACTATCTCTATATCAGTATTTTAAAAATTTTAAAAGGTGGGCTTTTATAAAATCAAACGCAGATTAATTAATCGCGGTATCATCTGTAATTTTTCGCGCACGCAACCGTCGGTAAACCAGGAAAAACACACCACCAACAAGCACATAAGGGATCGCCATTAAGTAAACGATTCCATTATTTATCCCTTCCGCCGCAGAGGTATCGGTGCCCGACTCCAGGACTGCTCGACACATCGCGCATTGGCCGAAGCTTGTATGGGGGAAAGCGAGCAGTAGTGCAAAAAATAAGAATGATTTAATACGCATAGTAGGGAGAAATCATAAGATAAACCACCACGCCAGTTATAGCGACGTACAACCAAATCGGAAAAGTAATCCTCGCCAGTTTCCGATGTGACTGATACTGCTTAAGATAAGCTCGTAAATAGGTGTGAAGAACAAGAGGGATGATAATAATGGAAAGTAAGATATGCGATACTAATAGTGTAAAATATACTATCCTAATCACACCTTGTCCACCATAAGGAGTCGAGTCGGATGTCATGTGATACGCAACGTACATGACTAAAAACGAAAGTGAGAGCGCTATACAAATCTTCATAACGCGCTCATGTAGCTGCACGTTCTTTGTTTTAATTGCCCATAAGGCAACCAATAACAACAAGGCTGTTAAGGCATTAATTCCGGCATAAATCGGAGGAAGAAAACTAAGAGGTTCAACCCCTGGAAGTCGCACACCAAAAAGCAATGCTACCACGATGGGAACCGCAATGGATACAATGGTAATTAATCTTTTAGCAACTGATTCTTTCATAGTGTTTGATCTTCTTTAAGTAATTGAGCAATATCAGAAGCAAGCTGAGAAATTTGTTCTGTCTCGCCATTTGAATCTACTTTCATCTCTGGGGTTATCGTTGCTCGATAATAAATAAGTGGGTTTCCAAACTCATCGTTTGAAGAGCGAAAATACCCGTTTGAATCGATAAGTGCGAAAAGTCCTGAGTGTTCAAAACCACCTTCAGCCTCGGCATCTTCACTTGCAATCATATAAAAACCTTTTAAAGCTAGGTCATATATAGCCTCGCGATCACCTGTGAGTAGGTACCACTGTTCGGTTTGTGGATGATACCGGTTCTTATAGGCCAATAGACGTTCAGGGGTATCGTAAAATGGATTAATTGTGATTGACACAAAGGCAACAGGCTCATTTTCAAATTGTTCGATAAGTGTCGCCGTGTTTTGACTCATAATCGGACAAATAGTCGGACAGGTAGTAAAGAAGAAATCAAGCACGACTACTCTACCTTTAAGATCTTCAGATTTCAACACCAATCCGTTTTGATCCGTGAACTCGAATTCAGGGATCATACGTGGTCCCTCTACTCCCATAATGTAAGAAAGCTGAGAATCTTTAGCCGGATACATGGCATCTTGACTCATGGTCATGCGTCCTGTATCGACAACTGAACCAGACTTTAAGCGTTTCATAAGGCTCGGAATAGTAACTACTCCAAACACAAGTACGATAACTGACACCCACAGATAGGTGCTTTTCTTTGTTGATTTACTTCCTGTCGGCATAATTTTTCTTTAACGCTAAACGATATTCGGCAAGCAATACCTTCACGTCATCCTCCATTTTATTGTTTAATTCCGCAACTGAGCGCATATCGTAACCGTACAGCATACCCTTGTCTTCGTCGTCAGAGCGACCCCTCAAGGCTGCAGATTTATCTATGATAAATACATACGGAGATGCAGCAGAACCGCTAAGCGTTTGATCTGTTTGAAGGGTAGAATAGAGATCAAAAATTAATTTTGATTCTAAATAGACGAACCGATACCGAGAAGTGTCGGTAATTTCACCTAACTCAGAGAGCAAAGTCGCTACTGATTCGGCCTGATCGGGTGTAACGAAAACTACGGTTTGAAAATCAGTGAATTGATAAAAACGCTTATAAATCTTTTGATTAAAATTGAAAAGAAAGCCCTTGTAGGCTTCTACTTCGCTACCCAAAAAAACAACAGTACTAATATTCCCTTCAAAAAAATTGGCAGAGGAGAGTATGGTGTCTGAGTCGGAAGCGTTCCAACTCACGGCCTCTGTTAGCACCGGAAGCCGGCCAAATCGATTCACCCCCGAGGCAAAAAACAAATAAATCACCAGAGGTAGTATAAATAAGATACCGAGAACCAAGGGTTTTTTCATAGCAGCAGTTCGTTTTACAAAAATAAAAAAAGGCGACCACCTAAAAGGTAATCGCCTCGGTATCTTTTATTAATTAGAGTCTAAAAGTCCCAAGTCATGAAGGTTGTATTAAACACCTCGTACACATAAGTAGCCTCGAAAAGCAATAGGGTAACTAAATACGCTATAAGAAATACAGGAGTCCAAACCACTACACGTCTAAGTGAAGACTTCTCGTCTCTTAAGTGCATAAAATCCCAAGCAATATAGTAAGCTTTAACTAGGGTTAGGATAATAAAAATCCAGTTAAGAGGCTTCATCCCTGGGAACGAAGAACTCATCAAAAACTCTGGCTTTGCAATACCTAAACCAACCTCGATCGCAGTTACTACAGATAAGAAGAGTAATACTCCCCAAATCTTTTGCTGATTATTTTTAAAAGTTACTAACCCTCTAAAAATTGAAAGTTTATGCTCGTGTGCCATGTTATACCAGATAAAAGAATGTGAATACAAATACCCATACAAGGTCTACAAAGTGCCAGTACAGTCCAACTTTTTCAACCATTTCATAATGGCCGCGCTTGTCGTATGTTCCGATAAGCACATTAAAAAAGATAATAATATTAATCACTACACCAGAGAGCACGTGGAAACCGTGAAAACCTGTGATAAAGAAAAAGAAATCAGCAAACAATCGGCTTCCGTACTCGTTACGAATAAGATTTGCTCCTTCGACAACGTGTACTGCCTCGTTTACCTTTGCCATTGCAGCCTCGCGAGATAAAAGGGTTTTGTGGCCTTCCTCGTTTATTTGCTCTGTGCGAATCGTAAGGTTTTCATTTGCTAAAAATCCAGATTTTACCTCTTCTAAACTAAACGTACTCGGCTTCTCACCTTCCATGAACCATACTCCTTTAGATGATTCGTGATAGGTTTGGGTTTCTGTATTATCGACTAATGCGAAATCGCGAAGCGCTACACGCTCACCGGTTTCTGCATCGACGAATTGTAGGATTCTTCCGCCTTTAGTTTCCAAGGCACCAAAGTCTCCTTTAATAAAAGTCGCCCACTCCCACGCCTGTGAGCCAACGAAAATCGCCCCACCAATGATGGTAAGTAGCATATACAGTACCACTTTTTTACGATTAAGGTAGTGGCCTGCATCAACAGCTAAAACCATGGTTACTGAAGACATGATCAGTACAAAGGTCATAAACGCCACATAGTACATAGGATAGTTCCCATGAAAAAACGGAACGTGGGTAAACACCTCATCAGCTATCGGCCAAGATTCAATAAACTTGAAACGAGAAAATCCGTATGCGGCTAGAAATGCTGAAAAAGTTAACGCATCAGAAACAATAAAAAACCACATCATTAGCTTGCCGTAGCTTGCCTTTAGCGGCTCTTTATCACCCCCGCTCCAAAGATGTTCATCTTGTGCTGTTGAAATTGAAGTATCCATAATTTGGCATTAGTTGCGCACAAATGTACGCGATTGATCTTTTTTTTAAAAACAGTTTGGTTTAGTTTACTTGATGAAAAACATAAATAAAACAAGGTAGAGCCAAAGTACACCCAAAAAATGCCAAAAAGTCTCTCCCAATTCAAATCCAAGTCTATTATCGGCACTATATGCACCACGCAAAAGCTTAACATTCACCCACACTAACGTTACAAGCCCAGCGAAAAGATGCAACAGGTGAACAAAGGCAATTAAGAAAATATAGGACATCTTAATACTACTTGTCGGACCAGTGAAGTAGTACCCGTCAGCTAGCATTTGATTAAATCCGATGAATTGAAGAACTACAAATCCTATTCCCAGCAATAGTGTGGTGAGACCCCAACGAGAAGCCAGTTCCAAGCGGTTTTTCTTCAACGCTACTCGTGCTAAAAATAGCACCGCGCTGCTTACAACAATAAGGGCTGAAGACCACCAAAAAGCAGTTGGCAGTTCTATACTACTTACCCAATCCTTTCGTTTACTACTTACGATATAAGCACTCGTCCAACCGGCAAAACCCATTACCAAACTAATGATACCAAACCAAAGCATCATCTTTTTTGAACGTTCTATTTTCTCTAATTCTGTTCGTTCTTTCATAATCTCTTTTGTGCTAGTTTAAAAAGTGATCCAAAACATAAATGAGCTGAATCAATGAAATATATAGTACGCTTCTCAGCATTAATTGCTTAGCGAATTTAGTATCTAAGGTGTTGAATAGGTGAAAGGCCGGAATCATCATATAAAGCCCTGAAATACCGACAAGCACTGCCGCAGGAATAGAAATGACTAGCTCACCTGTAAAACCAAAAACTGGGATAATTGAGGTTAAAATAGTCCAAAAGCCATAAACGATAATTTGAAAAGCGGTGCTCTGATCACGGCGACCTGTAGGTAACATCTTAAAGCCGCCTCTTTTGTAATCGTCATCAAGCATCCAAGCTAAAGCCCAAAAATGTGGGAATTGCCAGAAAAACTGAATCATAAATAAGGTTCCTGCCTCTAAACCAAAAGAACCCGTAGCGCCAACCCAACCCAACATAAACGGAATAGCCCCAGGAAAGGCTCCTACAAAAACAGAAAGTGATGTTTTTGTTTTTAACGGGGTATATACTCCAGCATATAGCACCACAGACAACAACCCGAAGAATGCTGTTTTAGCGTTTAGCTGGTACAACAAATAAAAACCTAGAATGGTTAAGACCGAAGCAATAATAAGCGCAGTTGAAATACGCATTCGCCCAGCAGGTAGTGGCCTGTGTTTAGTCCGATTCATTTTGGCATCCAAATCGCGTTCAATAACCTGATTAAACGCATTGGAAGCCGCTACTAGGGCAAAACCTCCTATGAGCAACTGACTTAACGCAAGAATTTGCACCCCTTCAGATGCCAATAAAAACCCAGCAAGTGCAGAAAAAACAACACTCGTGGCTAACCTTACTTTGGTAAGTGTCATTAAGTCGGACCAAAAAAAAGTTGGTCGTAAAGCCAGGTCCTGATTCATAGAGTGCAAAGATAAGATGCACAAATAGCTTTTAACTAAAAAAACCGAGCATTTCGGCTCGGTTTTTTACTATATCATTAGATCGTTTACTGAAGTCTAAACGTGATAGGAATACTAAAAGGTACTTTAACCGGACGACCTCGTTGTCTTCCTGGAGTCATATTCGGAAGCAAATTGATGATTCGTAACGCTTCGGCCTCTAGGTTTTTGTCTGGACCTCTCATTCGAATACCTCCGATAGAACCATCTCTTTGGATAACAAACATCACATTCACACGACCTTGAACGCCCATTTCTTGAGCAATTTCAGGGTATCTAAAATGCTTGCGAATGTGCTTTTGCATTTGCTCTTGGAAACAGGCTTTTTTGTCACTTGCTCCTTCACATCCAGGGAATACAGGCACATCTTCGATTACGGCAAAAGGAATCGAAATATCTTCTTCTACATCTTCAACCTCCACGTCTTCAACCTCAATCACCTCTTCATCTTGTGAAGTCTCAGTAGATTCAATAACAGTTTCCTCTACTTCTTCCTCGTCTTCAACAACTTCGATTACTTCAGGAGCTGCAGGAGGTGGCGGTGGCGGTGGCGTTTTGATTTGCTCGGTCATCGGTACTTCTTCATCGAGCTGATCTTCAACATTTAGCGATATGTCGTAATTAGCAGCCTCGTCATACTTTTTCCATTCTAAGGCACGCCATACAATAAATAAGGTAAGCGCTAAGCCTAAGGCGAAATACAACCCACTATTTCTACCAATATCCGCTTTGGGACTTTTCTTAGGTTCCATACTCTAGTTTTTGATGATGGCTAATTTAAATATTAATTCCAAAAAGGACCGAATTATTTCAGGTTTTTAAAAAAACGCTCAGGCTAATTTTAATCGGCTCAGTACAATAACTCCTGTAAGTATACCAAGAGCATTCGCCCCTAAATCAGTGAGCTCAGCAGAACGATAATTCGTTAAAAACTTTTGAGCTAGCTCAACACCCCCGCTGTACAATAACCCGACGATGCCGACCCAAATAAGTTCAAGCCTATTCAATGATCGCTTCTTTGCCTTGCTAATAGCAACACCCAAAAGCAGTGTGAAAAATAAATAAAAAACAGTGTGAACCAGCTTGTCAGCATACTCGAATCGAAATAAACCAGGAGTTCTATTGTCTAGGCGAGATAAACTCAAAATCGTGATCCCAACGGTATACGACAAAAACGAAAGGGAATATGTATTTAAATACCCCTTGATTCTTTTAAGCACCGACTAGTTCTTTATAAGCTGCAGCGTCTAATAAATCCGTCAGCTCATCTAAATTGTCAATGCGCATCTTAATCATCCATCCTGCACCATACGGATCGCTATTTACAAGCTCTGGACTTTGATCTAAAGCCTCGTTAAAAGCTACTACAGTGCCTGAAACCGGCAAAAAAAGATCAGAAACCGTCTTAACGGCTTCAACCGTACCAAAAACGGCTTCCTTTTCCAAAGCGTCATCAACAGTTTCCACCTCAACGTATACGATATCACCCAACTCTGATTGAGCAAAATCTGTGATTCCTACGGTTGCCATGTCACCTTCAATTAACACCCACTCGTGGTCTTTAGTGTACTTTAAGTTTTCTGGAAAATTCATGATTCTAATACGATTAATAAATACAAAGTTACACAAAAGGCAATGCTAAACTATTCACCAAATCTATATTTTAAACTAAGTCCGGCGCGAAGCATCGTTTGAGGAAAAGACGTTGAAACTCGGAATCTAGAAAAACTGTGATCATAGTAGGCAGTGATACTCAAGGCAGTACTTAATGAATAGTCTGCACTGAATTGGGCAGAAAAGCTCTGCTGTCCTGAGGTAATCTGGTCGCCCAAAACCGCATCTAAATTTCGGATAAAGGTAGTATTGGATCGATACGAAACATCACCTCTTAAAACCATATCTCCTTTATAGGATCGTCGTTTACCTCCGATCTTAGGACTCCAACGAAGGTCAGAAAGGCGCTTACCTAGCCCTACAATAAACTCTTGTCCTTTAATCTCGGTTAGCAAACTATTAGCGAAGCTTAGATTCAAGGCACGCTCTTTACGCCATTCGGTTCTGATTTGCCATTGAGATTCGGTCTCGAAATCAAAGCCGATAAGCGGGTTAAATTGATCGTTTAATACCACAGAACCGATTAATAGTTCCGGTTTACTATCTCCATTCTCGATAGTAAATAGTCCATCATTACGACTCAGGTTATTTTGAAAGTTAGAAATACTATACGCGGCGCGGTATCCATGGCTCACAGAAAATCTTGAGAATACCTCCGGAAAAAGACCACTTATTGAAACATTCCAGTTAGGAAGACCAAACCTCTCGAATGGAGAAAGGCCGACCTGGTCGGTTGACTTCCCAGAATATGCTGCTAAAAATGAGCCCAAAAGGACCTCCTGTTGGTATGGACCAAATGCAACCGGGAATCCGTCCGAATCTACTAAACTTGGGTCCATTCCAGCAGATTCGGCGAGTCGCTGTGCAATAGCTAGTCTACCCGCTCTGAACCTCTCAAACGCCGCCGAAGTGGTTTCTCCCATCGAACCGTCAAAGGCGGTTGAAATCAACATTGCTGTGGTGCTGTAGCTTCCGGTTTGATTAGCGAGTAACGATTGAAAAACTGGTCCAGAATCAGAAGGAGTTACCCTGAACTGTTCCTGAAACCGGTCGCTCTTGCGGTGATCATAAGTAAGGCCAATACTTACCGCTGTTCCGTATGAAAGATTAGCGGTAGCAGAGAATGTTTGATTCTCATCGAAAATAAAGGGCGCATTAAACCCTTCAAAATCGGTCAGATATCCTTGTCGTGCCGCCTCAAATCTAAGATCTGAACCTCCTAAACCAACAAGTACAAGGGGATCAAGACTCATTAGGCTCTGATCGTTAATAGTAGGCAAATAACCTGGTAGTACCAGACCTTGGGTACTGGTATAACTCAGCGTACTTTGCAAACCAAGGGCGTCAGGTAAAGCAACAAGCTTATCCAGTCCAGATAGCACATCTGCAGATCCGCTTATCGATAGTGTATTGGCGGATTGAATGGTATGCAAAGCACGTCCTGCCACCTCAGCAAGTGCATCAGAGCCACGTTGCCATTGAAGCGTTCCACCAAAATCAACTCGGCCACTTAAAAAATCTAAGGGCTTGAATTTCGAAAAGGGTAATTCAAGTCCTAACTGAAGTTGCTGGTTATAAGTATTTGGGTTACCCCAAGAAAAGAATGATTCCCAAACCGAATTAAACGAAGCTGCATCTTGAAGGCGCGTTTGTACAATATTGTTTTGTGTCGCTGAAAATGAAGCACTTAAGAACGAAAGCGGATTCGCCTTTAGCGAACCTTGCCAACCCGAACGGTAATTTTGTTGACTCAGAAGAGGCAGCTCAAGCAGCGTAACTCCGGGCATAAAAATTTGTCTAAATCGTTGCTCATTAAGTGATCGATCGATCGAAGCTCCGAGTGAAAGCGAAAAAATAGATGGATTAAACTGATAGTCAATAGCACCTCTCGCGCTAGATTGCAATGACTCGGAGATTTCAAAATCACGATGTGATCGAGTCGCATGACTATAGTTAACGGTGAAATTTTCAAGATCAAAAAAATCTGTTTTACTCTCCGGTTTGCGTTCTAACTGTACTCCGTTTATAGATAAGCTTGAAACCTCTGTATAGGTTTCCGCCTGCTCGATTATAGCCTGAGCTTCTGTGTTGTCTAAAGCTGAACTTACCCTGTCTTCAAGTCTAATATCCTCGTAAACCGGATCGTACTCTGGGGTTATTCTTGTGGTAGTAACCGAATAACTAAAAGGAACCCTCAGTCGGCTGCCTTGAGGTAAAAATTTTCCAAGGTCGGTACGAATCGACAGGTCAAACTGCTGTGAATCGTCGAGGGTGCGCGTGTTAACCGCTCCATCTAGACTACCAAAACCAACTGTTGTTTTTGAAAATCCAGCACCTAAAGTAGCTACATCAGAAAGCTGAATAGAGGTGTTGGCGATAGCCGCCCATCCACCTTTGTGATTCACGCCCGAAAGCCTGAGTTCATTAAACCATAACTCGGCGCTTATCGGAAGCGTACCAGATCGATTAATGGCCCCTATCATGGCTGCGGACACGTTGCCAATAGAGGGATTTCCCTTGACGCGTATCGTTAGTCCGTTGTCTAATCGCTTAGTAAAAAGAGGATCATTACTCACAAGCTGTTCAGCCTTTGCCTTACTTAACTCTTGCAAATCGATATCGAGCTCGTTTTCACTTGGCCAAATCTGCGCCGGGTCAGTAGTTGAACCTTTTGTATAGGTTAACGGCCATTCGATCTGATAGTAATTTTCGGTATAGTCGGTACCAATACGCAAGAAAGCAACAAGTTCGTTATCGGTTACTGGAGAATCTGCTAGCGCCTCGGCATGAACAAACAGCTTCAAACGCTCAAATCGACGCATATCAAACTTAACACGCCGGAAGGCCGCTCGGCCATCACCCGCTTGCAATGCCTTAACCCGCATACTGAGCGACTGCTCATTTTCGCGTATAATGGTATTGGTATTATTCAAGGCCTCACGGCGAATACCCGGTGGAAGCACATACGGAATAGGGCTTCGGTTGCTGTTTTCTTCAATATTGACAGCACCCAATTCAAATTCGGTAGCTGGATTAACCGCAATAGCCCGCTCCGGCTCAACCGCCCGGTCGTAAATACGCCAGCTTCCTTGAATGAGGTCAAGCGCTGCAAATCTGAATACTGTAGGTTGAGAAAATCCCTGAACATGCATGCGTAAAAAGGGAATTGACCTAAAATCAGTAATCCCTCCAATAGCCCGGGTATAACTGCGAAGTGGAATTTTATATTGGACCCATTTAGCTGTACGACCAGACTCTAACACCACCTCACGAACCGTAGTAACATAGGGCATTTGTTCGGTAACTACTGAATTAATCGGAAGTTCATATTGGTAATAACTCTCCACCAAATTCATCGCAAAATCTCGATCGACGTCTTCAACATCCGGAAGTAAGGTTGATCCCCTATTTTGGTCTGTTGGGTTGATAGGTGTATTACCTTGTGGATTATTGAATCGTTTATACCGCTCAACAATAGAACCACTTGCCTCTAGATAATTAACATAATTATCGCGAGCCGGATCGTCTGCTGGCCCCGGGTAAATTTGAGCCTCAGCTGCATCGTCTAGTCCATCAAGACCGACATCTTGTAATTCTCTACTAGCTGTATCGCCATCGAAGGTGTAAATAAGCGCACTGCGAAGCGGTATATTCCCGTATATAGACTCATTTACCCCAACACCAAGACCGTTCTCAAACTGTTTTTGTCCATCGGGTAAAATATCTTCCGATAAATTACCAAGATCAATGATTAGCTTTCCGCCCGAACCCACCGAACCGGCATCTATAGGA
This sequence comes from uncultured Flavobacteriaceae bacterium, assembly GCA_964618875.1. Lineage (GTDB taxonomy): Bacteria > Bacteroidota > Bacteroidia > Flavobacteriales > Flavobacteriaceae > UBA3478. The sequence continues at coordinate 731 of CAZUBV010000038.1, read as the reverse complement.
TGTAGCATCCAAAACTGTAAATACTCAATATTGGCCTGTTCGAAATCGGTGACAGAGAGTGCTCGCATGGCTCCTGCCCAAAGCTGATCTGTGGGTATCGCATTGTAATTCGAAGCGGTGTTATAGGGTCCGGGCTCCTCGGGATAGTAAGCGATATCAAGGGTTGATTGAACGGCTGATTGCCCCTGAACCACATCGGTCTCAGGATACACTTCCCGAATAAATATACGCCTTGCATTATCCTCAGAAAGCATCGCATCGGTAATATCAGAGGGACGAAGTCGGCTATATAGTATTGGATCTATCGTGTACCAGGCTAACCGCGCTCGTGCCCTTGAAGCTTCTAGCCCTGTTTGACCAAATGGATTACTAGCAAGCACCCACTCTGAAGGGTTGCGAAGGTCAAGAAATTGCTGTGCTTCTTCAAAATCGTCGATATAGGTAGTCACTTCACCTCCTAATTGAGCATTTCCGGGAGCAGAAGGTATAAGCGCAGCGATTTCAGCTGCAAAATTAATACTCGAAGGAGCTTCAGTTTCAATTGTAGGCCACTGATTTATAAGCCTGGTGAGCCATGGCACTTCCTTTTTAAAGGATAAATTACCTCCGATCATCGAGTTGTTAATGGGTTCTATACCATAGGCCGATTTCTGGGTTAATGGGCGTTCACGAAGATTGAGAAAAGCCCCTCCAAAACTCAAATTTTCAGAAGCCCTGTGGTTTAAAGCAAC
>CAZUBV010000037.1:9406-11992 GCA_964618875.1 uncultured Flavobacteriaceae bacterium | reverse complement strand
GGTGAAACTAATGAGCGTTTGCGCTTTATCGAATCTGTTGGAACGGCCCTATCAGAGATTGGCTTTGTCGCACTCAGTGGTCACTTCTTGTCGGATGAACTAATTACAAAGCTCTATGGTTCGGTTCAGGAGTTTTTTGATTTGCCTTTATCGGTTAAACTGAACTATGAAATTGAAGGCTTGGCTGGTCAGCGTGGCTACACCTCTTTTGGAAAAGAAACGGCCAAAGGTCACTCTCATGCTGATTTGAAAGAGTTTTGGCATTTCGGTCAATATGTTGATCCTAATGCTGTATATCCGGCAAATATTGATGTGGTTGAACTACCAGAGTTTAATAGTTTGGGTAAACTATCTTTTGAAGCGCTTGAGAAAACAGGTTTAGAATTATTACGAGCAATCGCATTGTATTTAGATCTTCCGGTAGATTACTTCGATCCTTGGGTAATTGGCGGAAATTCGATTCTAAGACCGATACATTATCCGCCAGTATCCCCAGAACATCGAAAATCAATTCGAGCAGCTGCACATGGTGATATTAACCTTATCACACTCCTTATGGGAGCTCAAGGCAGAGGATTACAAGTTCAACGATTAGATGGTGAATTTGTGGATGCTATAGCCGCTCCTGATGAACTTATGATTAATGTTGGTGATATGCTCTCTAGGCTTACGAATAACCGATTAAAATCAACTATACATCGAGTAATTAACCCTAACGAAGAAATTGTAAATGCCTCGCGTTATTCGATTCCGTTTTTCATGCATCCAAAACGTGATATGCCGCTAAATTGTTTAGAAAGCTGCATCGACTCAAATTATCCAAAGCAGTTTGAAGATAGTACTGCTGGTGAATATCTTGATGAGCGTCTTAGAGAATTAGGGTTACTAAAATAAAAAATATGGACCTGTCAGATGCATTGAAAAACGCCTTTCCCGAGCATGTCTTTGAGACGGAATCTCCTAGTGAATCGAGCCCTAAATTTGAATTTTATGTGCACACCACTCCTATTTTAGAGTGTATCTATGAAAAGCGAAAAGGTAAGCCTACTACGATTATCAAGGGATATCAGGGTGCTAGTGCAGATTTTAAAAAGCTTACCAGTGCATTGAAGAAAAAATTCAATGTTGGAGGTGGTGTACACGACGAACAAATTATCATTCAAGGTGATTTCAGAGCTGATATCATGGGTTTTTTAAAAGAGTGTGGGTTCTCGGTAAAGCGTGTTGGTGGGTAATTCCCACTCTACTCGATCTTTTCCGATATCCATTAAAATCTCATTTGCAAGTGCAAAATGATTATTGCCAAACCAATATCCGCGATTTGCACTTAGCGGAGACGGATGCCCACTTTTCAGCACATAGTGCTTATTCCGATCGATTCTTTGCTCAACTTTTTGTGCAATCGAACCCCATAGAAAGAAAACGACTTGAGTGGTGTGATTATTGATATAGTCAATACAACTCTCTGTAAACCGTTCCCAGCCTAAATTTTTGTGGCTTAATGGTTTTGATTCTGAAATAGTCAAGATCCGATTTAGAAGTAATACACCTTGTTTTGACCACGGTCTAAGACTCGGAATGGCGGTTTTAGGATTGTTTCCGCTTTCAAGTAAAATATTCTGGAGCGATGCAGGAGGCTTTTGATTTGCCGATACCGAAAAGGCTAAACCCTCAGCTTGCCCCTTGTTAGGGTATGGGTCCTGTCCTAATATGACCACCGATAATGAATTAAACGGGCAAGTTGCAAAAGCAGAAAAAATAGCTTCTTTTGGCGGAAAACAAACATCACTCCCATATTTCCGCTCTACAGCATTAGATAGCTTTATAAAGTACTCTTTTTTAATTTCTTGATTAAAAAAGGGTTCCCATCCATTTTGGCAAGGCTCTAAAAACATCGAATAAAGATAGCGATTCAGCGTATCTTTATCCCCGCTATGAATTCGTTATTTAAAAAGGCGCTACAAGACTTAGAATTTGACAAAATTTGTCACCAAGTTGTCGTGCGTTGTAATACAGAAAAGGGAAAAGAAAGGGCTGCGGAGATTGAAGTATTAACAGATTTCGAGCAGATAGAAATCGCTTTATCCGAAACATCCGAATACCTAAGTTCGTTTGAAAACGACAATACCGTTCCAAACCATGGATTTGACGCTATCGATTCCGAGCTTCGTTTGCTGGGAATTGAAAACACGGCTATTGAACCTTTAGGTTTTAAGCGAATTGGCTTATTGATAGAACAAGTAGTTCAACATCAACGATTTTTTAAAAAATTCAGTGACTACTACCCTAATCTTTCCGCTAAAACAGCTCCGCTTGAAGACCTCTCTTTTCTCAAAAAAGAATTAGATACGATAGTTGATCGTTTCGGAGAAATTCGAAATACCGCCTCTCCTACACTTAACCATCTCAGAAGACAAATGTCTGAGGTGCGATCTAAGATTAATCAAAGTTTTGGGTCGGCCTTAAGTGCTTGTTTATCTAATGACTATCTCGATGAGATAAAGGAATCAACTATCGATAATCGAAGAGTTCTTGCGGTAAAGGCTATGTACCGTAAGAAAGTGAAGGGTACGCTGATGGGGTCAT
>CAZUBV010000037.1:0-9396 GCA_964618875.1 uncultured Flavobacteriaceae bacterium | reverse complement strand
GCAAATGAATGATCACTAACTGGTATTACGCTGCCAATATATTTTTTTACAAGAACTCACCGATTTTCATCGGCCTTATAAAGCTGAATTAGGGACATTTCAGGACTATTTAATTGCGATAGACGTTATTGCGGCAAAAGCCAAATTAGCTAGAGATATTGAGGCTATTAAACCAGAACTTAATCGCAATCACAAATTAAGTCTTCAGAAGGCTTTTCATCCACTTTTACTCATTCAAAATCGAAGTGAAAAGAAGCAGACCTATCCGCAGAGTATCGAACTAGAGCCAGCTAATCGTATTGTAGTTATTTCTGGTCCTAATGCTGGGGGGAAAAGTATTACCCTTAAAACCGTAGGGCTTTTACAGTTAATGGTACAGTCTGGTATTCTTATACCCGTACATCGATCTAGTTCAGTTTGTGTATTTGAACAGTTTTTAACAGATATAGGTGATAATCAGTCTATTGAGAATCATTTGAGCACCTATAGTTTTCGATTAAAAAACATGAATCAATTCCTGAAAAAGTGTAATGAACGAACACTTTTTTTAATTGATGAATTCGGAACGGGCTCTGATCCCGAACTTGGTGGAGCCTTAGCGGAGACCTTTTTAGAGGTGTTTTATGAACAGCAATCCTACGGAGTGATCACCACTCATTATTCCAACTTGAAACTGTTAGCTAATGAATTGGAGCACGCCTCTAATGCTAATATGTTATTTGATAATCGAACCCTTGAACCCACTTATCAGCTCGTTCTCGGAGAGGCAGGCAGCTCGTTTACTTTTGAAGTGGCCCAAAAGAATGGAATTCCATACAGTTTAATTAATCGAGCAAAAAAGAAAATCGAACGTGGCAAAGTTCGCTTTGATGAAACGATAGCAAAACTTCAGAAGGAACGTTCCAAAATAACAAAGACCGAAGATCGTCTGAGTAAAGAGGCTCAAAAAGCCTTTTTGGAAAGTAATAAGTTAGAAAAGCTAAACGAAAAACTTTCAGAAAAGTTAAAATCGTATCAACAACTGTTTGATTATCACAGTAAGATGATCCAATTAGGAGAACGGGTTGATGAAATTTCTGAACGCTATTTTGAAGATCAAAAGAAGCGAAATTTAATTAGTGCCTTTCTTAAGCTTGTAGAAACAGAAAATAGTAAGCGAAAGAAAAAGGCGCAAATTGAACTAAAAGAAGAACGAAAACAAAAGAAGCAGGTTGCTCAAGAAATCAGACAAACGATTGCCGAAGAGAAAGTGATCGAAAAGCAAGAGGAACCAATAAAGTCTCGCCCTAAATCACCACCGAAACCCCTACCCTCGATAACCTTGAAAATTGGAGACCGAGTTCGACTTGAAGATAGCAGATCTACGGGAACCATAGATCAGATTGAAAAGGGTATTGCTACGGTTAACTACGGTATGTTTACTACCAAGGTTGCGATAGAAAAATTAAACAAAGTATAATTCTTCAGGTGAAAACTATCTACGTTATTTTTGATCATCACTGTCCTTTTTGTTCGTTTTGGGCAAATAAACTATTGAGTTGGGATACTGATAATCAACTATATATCGTTTCATCGACTTCATCGTTTGCTGCAAAATGGGCTGCTGATCGAGGAATAGACAAGGCGCTATTTAAGCGCACCCTTGTGGTTTATGAACCGCCCAGTGGTTGGTATGTTGAGGCGGATGCGCTAAGATGTATCCTATACACAGTAAAGAAATCACCGCTACCGATTAAAATTATACTATGGCTAACACCTAATTGGCTTGTGAATCTAATCTACCGATTTGTTTCAAAATTCCGACACCAATCGGTTGAACCTTGCCCTTTAGGTTATCTTGAAATACCAGAAAAAGCCAATCGTATTATTCTTTGAGCGATTCAAGTACTGTTTTAATCAGCTTGTCTGCGGGCGTACCAATACCTAAATGATTTTCAAAACTCAATGATGAGTGAACTAGTGGCCGGAGAACAGGAATTTCTTCATTCAGTTCTCTCACTAAATCTATATAGGCTAGGGTTGTTTTGCCTGCAAGTAGCCATTCAAGCGGAAGGTCTCCGTGGGTTAATAATTGGTATAATCCACTTAAGTACAGTCGGTCCTTAGTGAATCCTCCTCCTCTATACAGTCTTGTAACCATTTTAAAGGCTGTATCCCGATCCATTTTATAGGTAGTAGTTAAGAGATCAAAGCTAGACGAGAATGAATATGATTTACTTACCCTGTCTGCAAGTACAACTCGTAGTGCCAGCTCTCTTAAGCGGTCTAAAGTTAAACTTCCGCTATAGTATTCAGATAATACAGCCAACCCTTCTTGGGTTTCTACATTGAACGGGAGTCCGAGCTGAAATAGCCGTAATGGCTGTTGATGCGCATTAAATGTAGTGACTAGGTGTACACCTATTTCGTGATTTGAGAGTGCGATGAGCTCTGTTTTTGAAAACTTTTGGTTTTTTCTGAGGTACACGGCAGGTATCCGATTACTTACCATTGCCTTTGAGCTAATATGGGTGACTTCCTCTACCCTAACATCGAATCCATACGAATGATTATAAGCCCTCATATATTCTGCAGCTTGCTTCGTGCTGAACCATTCGCTCTCAGTTACGCTATGAGAAGCAGGAGAAAGATTCAAAATTAGGTTGGCAATTTTTAAATCCTGATGAGAAGGACTACCAAAAGTTTTTAAGCTTGAATGCAAAAAGAGGTTTCCTTGTCCTACGGTTCCGATGCAATCTAAAATACCATTGAAGTACCAAACGGTTTGTTCATATAATAACTTTGCAAGCGGATGTTCAATTTTTTGAACCTTAATTTGATTCAGCGATTTGCGAATTTTATCTAAACGAACCTGACATTTTGGATACCTAAAGTCGGGCTCATAATAATACCGGTTTCTAAAGAATTTTAAACGTTCCTTCTCAGCATTTATGGGATTAATATATTGTAGCAGTTCTAGCTGAGACAATAGTTTGTACAACTTATTGTCACAATCAACTAACCGAGGTGCCAATTTATCTAAAGACGTCTTACTCACCTTCGTACAATTTAATAACCTGCTCCAAACGCTCTTTGGTATCTGCAAGCTGTTCCCAGTAAAATCTACTTGTTAATTCGTCGCAATAGAATTTTTTGAACTCCGTCGCCAAAACTAGCGCGTTTGGAAATTGTTTAATAATTTGACCTAAAAAACCACCCTTTCCAAAGAACGTGTCGTTCTCGGCCACCCAGTAATTAGGAAAACAAGCTTGTAATACATCCAGATACCGTCTAATCTCAGCTCCCCAAATAGTACGATTTAGCTGCGTCGTACCAATGTTAATCTCAGGAACCTGGCGGTCCCACCGTTTATAATTATAACTATGTATATCGTAAACAGTAATTCTACGATCCGGAAAAAGTCGAGTAAACTCCTCCAATAGCGTAAAAATAACACGGTAAAAACGACGGTATTTTTCGAGGCTCATTTCCTTTTCTTCACTGCTAAGTGGTTCTGCCCAAACGGCCTTACCCCAAGCCGTTTCGTACACAGCATCTTCTTGGAATCTATTGAGATCGTATTCGAACCGACTATCTAAGCCTTTGATAACAATAGGCTGATTGTCTATAAAGTAAGCAGTATACGGATCTTCTTCATAAAGACGATCATCATGGGATAATGTGCACTTTTTGATAAGCTCAGGACGCATCTGATTGCCATCATGCACAGCCGCAGCAATATAAGGTACGTAGGTTTCGATTTTTAGGTAAAAACCATAATAATCGTCTACAGCTTCAAAGGGTTCATGCCGTCGAATTCGATCAATAATTTGATCAATAGAACACTTTATCAATGTCATTTGAGCTATCCCTTGGCAGATTCCTGTACTTCGTTACGTAATTGAGAACGGCGGTTAAGCTTGTAAACCATATCATTTACCTTGTCTTCGATAAAATCAATCACTAGTTTTTGAATCTTTGTTTTATTCATTTTATTCACGGGCACTACTCCGCCAGGTGACATCACGTTTACTTCGATAAGCTTCCCTCCGATTACATCTATACCCACGAAATACAGCCCATCCTTCACTAGTTTAGGACCGATTCTTTTACAGATCATACGTTCTTGGCGCGTTAACTGATGCTTTTCGTAACTCCCGCCCGCTGATAGATTAGATCGATGATCTTTATCGGCAGGTCGACGTCTTACTGCACCTACAGCCTCTCCGTTAAGCATGATAATGCGTACATCGCCCTGATCTGCACCCTCAACGTATTCTTGAAGAATAACATAGTTACTTGACCCGTCTGCATTTGAAAGATAAAAATCAAGTAATGAGTTAATGTTATTCATGGCAGACTTTTCAATTAAAATGACGCCTGATCCACCATACCCATTGAGGGGTTTAAGAATCATTTTATCTGCCGCACTATCTTCGATCTGTTTGATTAAATAATCCTTATTTTTTGATACATGCGTATTTGGGATAATATCACCGTGAATATGACCAAAAGCCGCAGTATAAAGTTTATTATTCGCCTCTCGAAGTCCTTCGATAGAATTTAGAATAAAGACATCGTCTTTTACAGAATCAAGAAAATTGAGCATTAGTGGATCCATCGGAGGGTTCGCACGCATGAAAATAGCATCGAAACCAGCAAGTGGGAGCATTTGACTTTTAAAGCTACAATTCTTGTAAAAGACTTTAATATTGTTACTAACCTTTTCTTTGGGTTCAATGACATTACAAAATGCTGAGGTAATACGATCTCGAATGGTAAGATTACCAGGGGTGCACAAGGCGACCTGGTGTCCACGTAAAACACATTCGTGAATCATAGTAATAGTGGTATCCTTATCGGCAACGATATTTTCCCATGGATACATTAAAAAGCATATATGCATATATGTTGGTTTATCTAACTTCTTCTAAATGATCATCCCAATTTTTAGGTTTGGGAGTTTTTAACTTGTTGAGTGCTTTTGCAACTAATACGGCCACAGTGGCGTCTCCGGTTACATTGACTACTGTTCTAAACATATCTAGTGGTCGGTCTACCGCAAAAATTAAAGCTAATCCAATGGCCAATTTATCTGGTGGAAAACCAATCGATTCTAGAACAATAACTAGCATAACCATACCTGCTCCAGGAACAGCTGCTGCTCCGATAGATGCTAAAAGTGCGGTTAAGATAATGGTTAATTGATCACCTAGTGTTAAATCAAAGCTAAGTGCTTGGGCAATAAATACTGCGGCTACTGCCTGATACACGCTGGTACCATCCATATTTATTGTAGCTCCAACCGGAAGTACAAAGCTGGCTACTTCTTTATCAACCCCGAGGTGTTCTTCTACACGTTCCATAGTTACCGGTAAGGTTGCTGCACTTGAAGAAGTTGAAAACGCCAAAAGTTGAGCCGGACTAATATTTCGAATGAACCAAATCGGACTCTTTTTGGCTACAAAGGCAATGACAATTAGATAAAACACAATCATTAAAGCAAGTCCGAATAACAAAACTCCAGCATATTTTAACAGCGCTAGTAACAATTCAGGATCACTAGAAGAAACCACAACACTTGCCAATAGCGCAAATACGGCATAAGGAGCAAATAACATGATTAGATCGACCATTTTTAAAATGATCGCGTTCAGGGCATCAAAAACATCTTTGATTGGACGTCCAGCTTCCTCACCAATAAGTAGCAACGAAATTGCGAAAAGAATCGAGAAGAATATAACTTGCAACATTAGACCATTATCCGACAAGGCATGAAACAGGTTGTCGGGTACCATATCGACGACAAATTGAAGTGGACTGGCATCTTTTTGAGCACTGGCAGTTTGAACTTTAGAAGTAACCCCTGAATCAGTCGAATAGGTCGTAACTAATCGCTCAACGGTTTGGTCAGATATCCCTTCTCCTGGTTTAAAAATGTTTACAATGCTCAATCCGATAAGAATAGCCACAATGGTGGTAACCATATAGGTTGCAAAGGTTCGAATACCCATATCCTTAAATTTCGAGATGTCTTTCAGATCAGAAATCCCTTTGATCAGAGATGCGAGTATGAGCGGAATAGCAATAAGCTTCAGTAATCGAATAAAAATGGTTCCGAAGGGCTGAATCCAGTCAAAAACAAAACTAGGCCCCCAAGAAAAAAAAGTCATTCCAAAACCAAAAAGTAATCCGAGCAGTAATCCGGTAACAATCTTCCAGTGTAGTGCCATAGTCTATTTAAGTTTAGCTAGTCGGTTTATAAGTAAAAAATCGGCCATAACTAGTGCAGCCATCGCCTCGACGATAGGCACGGCTCTAGGCACAACGCACGGATCGTGTCTACCTTTTCCGTGGGTATCGACTAATTCACCTGTATTAGTAAGTGTTTCGTAGGGCTGCAATAAGGTTGCAACGGGTTTGAAAGCCACATCAAAATAGATGTCCATTCCGTTTGAAATGCCACCTTGAATACCCCCACTAAAGTTGGTTTTGGTTGAACCATCTCCCGTGTAATAGTCATTGTGTTCGCTACCTAACATTGAAGCAGATGAAAATCCGCTTCCATAAGCGAACCCTTTTACTGCATTAATAGATAGCATAGCAGCTCCAAGTTGTGCATGTAGTTTTTGGAAAACAGGCTCTCCAAGGCCTACAGGAACATTAGAAATTATACAACGAATCACGCCACCCACCGTATCACCCTGCTTTTTAATGGCAGCAATTAATGCAATCATTTGGTCAGCCACTTCTGTGTCGGGGCATCGAACAATATTTGATTCGGATAGGGCTAAATCTAATTCTTGGTAAGGGGTATCTAAGCGAATTGAACCTACTTGTTGAACATATGCCCGAATGGTCATTGGTGCTACTAGTTGCTTGGCAATTGCACCAGCAACAACGCGTGATACTGTTTCTCTTGCCGAGGAGCGCCCGCCTCCTTTATAGTCTCTAAACCCGTACTTCTGATCGTAGACCCAATCGGCGTGAGAAGGTCTGTACGTATCCTTGATGTGTCCGTAATCTTGTGATTTTTGGTTGGTGTTTTTGATAATAAATCCTATCGGGGTTCCCGTAGTCTTTCCCTCAAAAATTCCAGATAAAAACTCTACAGTATCCGGTTCCTTTCGTTGAGTAGTGATTTTGGATTGACCGGGGCGACGGCGTTCCAATTCGCGTTCTATTTGAGAGAGGTCTACTATAAGTCCTGCAGGGCATCCGTCTATAACGCCGCCTAATGCAGGGCCGTGCGATTCTCCAAAAGTGCTTATTCGAAATTGATTACCAAATGTATTCGGGGCCATAAGGTGGGAAGTTAAATCTAAAATGCAATAATAGGCTGCATTTCATAAGTCCTCAAAGGAAAGAAACACGAATCCCATCGAAAGTTAACAATTTCATAGCACACTCTTTATAATTCGATAAGGTGCGACGCTCTTTTCCGCTGTTCATTTGTCAATTATACCTTATTCCATTGAAGAAACGAAAAATTGATGTTGTCATTATATCCGACGTACACCTAGGAACGTATGGATGTCATGCCGACGAGCTACTCGCCTACCTTAATAGCATCAGTCCGAAAAAATTGATTTTAAACGGCGATATTATCGATATATGGCAGTTTAGAAAACGTTATTTTCCAGCCTCTCACATGAAGGTTGTTCGAAAAATAATTGGAATGGCCTCAAAAGGTACCGACGTGTATTACATCACTGGAAATCACGATGAAATGCTTCGTAAATTTTCGGGAAATGCTATGGGACGTCTTAAAATTCTCGACAAACTTGTTTTACAATTAGACGGAAAAAAGGCATGGATTTTTCATGGTGATGTATTCGATATTTCAATACAAAATGCCAAATGGCTTGCTAAACTAGGAGGTTGGGGTTACGACATGCTAATCGTTCTCAATCAGCTCGTAAATTGGGTGTTACTTCGTTTAGGAAGAGAGAAATATTCGTTATCAAAAAAGATAAAAAACAGTGTTAAAGGCGCCGTTAAATACATTCAAAGTTTTGAGAAGGTTGCTGCCGAATTAGCTATAGATAATGAATATGACTATGTCATATGTGGCCATATTCATCAACCGAAAAAAGAGGTTTACCAAAACAACAAAGGAAAAACAACCTATCTCAATTCTGGAGACTGGGTAGAGAATTTAACTGCGCTAGAATATAACTTTAAACGTTGGAAAATATACCAATATAGTCATGACAAATTATCTGCCTTCTTTGCGGATGAAGAGTTAAAGGAAATGGATCTGGAAGAACTGATTTCTTCGATAACTTCTAAAGAAGAAGGTCTACGTGACATAGAGGTAATTGGGAACGATAACGAAGATTAAAGGTTTACCTCACTTGATACTAGTGATTGCTCGAGAAGCTGCACCGGATGAAGAGCTAATTTATCAGTTCCATCTGCAATTTGATGCCTACAACTTGTTCCGTTTGCAACGATGATCGTGCTAGAATCACTGTTTCTGATAGATTTAAACAACCGTAATTCTCCCATTTTCATAGATAACTCGTAATGTTCCTTTTCATAACCGAACGAACCTGCCATACCACAACATCCGCTGTTTATTAATGTTACTTTATAATTCGGGATTAGGTTTATTAAATCAAAAGTAACCTTGGCGTTTGAAACGGCCTTTTGATGGCAGTGGACATGGAGTTTAACAGATGCAGTATCCTTAGTAAAAACATCCGTTTTAAGTCGTTTAGAAGTAAATTCTTTAACCAAAAACTCTTCAATAAGCAGACTTTGATCAGCTAAGCGCAGTAGCAAATCGCTCTCAGGTAAAAGACGCTTATATTCATCTCTAAAACTCAAAATAGCAGAAGGTTCAATACCTAAGATTGGCAAACCGTTTTTAAGTGGAGTTTCTAATTTGGGAAGTAATTCAGCGGCACAACTCCTCGCCTGCTTCAAAAACCCTTTTGAAATAAAGGTTCTTCCGCTTTCGCCATAAATTAATTGTACACTAAAGCCCAGATTATGCAACAGTCTAATGGCTGATTTGGTTACTTCAACATCCAGAAATTGGCTAAACTCGTCGATATAGAGAACCACTTCCCTAGCGCTATTGCTTACGGGTTTAGTTTGTTGTAATTGTTTTAAGAACGCCTTGAAGTTCACCCTGTAAACAGACGGAATACTTCGCTTTTCTGCAATTCCAGAAGCTTTTTTAATTAGGTTCCCTATCGCACTTTTATACATGATATTTACAAGCGGAGCAGCATAAGATGCTAGTCGATTCGCATGTGTTGAGTAGGCAAATAGTTTAGAACGAAACGAATAGCCATTACGCTCTTGATATTGATATAAGTACTCCGTTTTTAGTGTAGCCATATCTACATTAGACGGGCATTCGCTCGCACATGCTTTACAACTAATACATAGATCTAATACCTCTAA
>CAZUBV010000036.1:0-12147 GCA_964618875.1 uncultured Flavobacteriaceae bacterium | reverse complement strand
GATACGGTTCTTCACGATTGCTGCTGGCTAAAGATTATGCGAAAGACTTGTCATCTAAAGTCTTTGATACTAAAACCTGGCGCAGCCAGGGATTCACTTATTTTTTTAACCTGTCCTATCGGCATTAACCCTATTGTATGAAAAAATTATATGTTCTTTCTTTTGTCTTCTTTTTAAGTTTTTGTTCCAAGCCTAATGCTATTGATCCAAATAGTAGCGCGGAAACTCTTCCACCTATAACTGAAGTAACCGATTTATTGTGCGAACAGCCCGTGAGCAACTGGTCTGAAGTATTTTTTATAGATGTTGAGGCCGAATCGGAATACCTCATGCATTCCAATACAAGTATTAAGGGGCATGTTATTTCGTCAGATCTTGAGGGAGCGGTCTATAAAGCACTTTATATTCAAGAGCTTCAACATCCATTTCGCACCCTAAAGCTACTTGTCGAGTCAACCGATAATTCGCTCAAGTACCCTAGAGGTTCTGAGATAGTAATAGACATTAGTCTGTTACGCTCGAAAAGGAAGAATGCTGAAATTATCCTTGGAGCGTACGATGAGTCATTTTCCAATCCAACTTTGGCGCCATTACTAGCTGCAGAATTAGCTGATAGGGTGGCACTATGCGAGAGTTCAACTCCACTGATTGCTCTACCTATTGCAGAAAATGCTACACTAGATATTATTTTTCCAAATCGATTGATCGTTTTAGATGACCTTATGTTCTCGCAGTCGTATACCGAAGTGCCTTTTGGATCGAATGGAGAAGCGACGATCCATCAACTTGAGAATTGTTTGGGGCAGTCATGGCGAATCGAAAGTTCTGGTTATGAGCAGTTTATTGATGAGTTAACTCCAGTAGGTTCTGGATCAATTACAGGGAGGTACATACCGGGGTCTACCCCTGCGATAGGTCTTGATATCTGGACGGATTTGCAATTCGATCAGCCCCGATGTGAGCCTGAGAATTTTGATAATGCCGCAATTTTTATATCAGAACTGGCAGACCCAGATAACGAAATCGGAGCGCGATTTGTCGAGCTCTACAATGCTGAGAACACTGCAGTTTCATTAGTCGGATGGTCGCTTGTTCGATATACTAACGAGGCTATTGAACCTTCTCACGTCTACGATTTAAGTGCTTTTGAAATAGCCGCTCATTCTGCTTTTGTGATTGCTTCGAACCAAGAAGTGTTTACCAGTGTTTATGGGCAAGAACCCGATGCGGTTTCAACAAGTGGTAGTGCTGCTCACTCGAATGGCGATGATAATATAGCTCTAGTAAATGCTGCAGGTGAGCTCGTTGATCTTTTTGGTGTTATTGGAGAGGATGGCTCAGGTACAAACCATGAATTCGAAGACGGAAGAGCACTTAGAAAGCCAGCTATCCTTCGAGGCCAAGGGAATTATGATGTTGACGGGTGGATGATATGGAATGATACTGGTGAATCAGGCACCCAGAAAGAAGTTCAACGTGCCCCAGAGCACTTTAACCCTGGTATTCATGAAACGGCAATTGAGAATAGTCGACTTCAGCAGACTAGTTAGCTAGTCGGTAGGTTGTGCGTTCTTCCCAGTTTGCGCGTATTTCAATCTTTTCGTTTAAGTAGATAATGCGTTCTGGCTTTATTCGCTCTAAATATGAACCTGTGTCGTAACGCTTATTTCCATTTTGGTCGAAGAGAAGCTGAATTTCGTATATACCCGGCTTCACCGTTAGAAAGGTGCAGCTTTGATTGGAGTCTAGGGTCTGACTGTAAAGTGATTTATCATCTTTATCTAATAAGATGACCTGAATCGGAGAGGAAACGGGCACTTTAGTTTCAAGTATGAAATGTAAGGTGCCGTAATTCTCTTGTGAGTCAAAGCGGAATGGGAAACTTAAGGTGTCGTTGGTATTTTCGAAATGGTCTAAAACCGCTCCAGGTAATAAACTTAAACGAAAAGGGGTGTCGAGCTCAGGCTCGATATCGATTACAAGAGACAGCTTGTCGTTCGGATCTAAAGCTATACCTTCTGTCGAAAGCGCTATACTGTCTTTTTTGAATAGTTGAATTAGACTTTTATCAATGGTTTTAATGGGTGTGCTAGCGGCTAGTTTAAATTGTTGCCTCGGCGGAATCGCCCCTTGAATTGCTGAGCGTAGAGTGAGTGTGTCTTTTGATACAGACACGGGTTTTACAATAAAGGTGTCTAAAGAAATTTCGGAGCGAATAAGAAGCTGTATGGAGTCGAAGGTGCTTGGTTTAAACCATAATCTTAGACTGTCTTTTTCAGCTATTTTTTCGGAATAGGTCCATAACGAGTCGCTTGGGTTTAGCACCTCTACAGAGGGTGGCGAGTCGAGGTCAGAATTGTATGGGATTAAAATGTGGTTACTGCCATTTAGCTTTGGCCTGACGGCCTCAAATTTTATCCGCTCTCTGAAAAGTTCGACTAGGTAAAGCGAGTCGCTGGGTAAACTTATGGGTTTGTCGAGATAACCAATTTTGTCGAGGTAAGGATCGTATCGATTGTTTTTATTGGAGTCTTCTAGAGCAAATAATTTATAGCTGCCTGGTGCTAGGTAATTGAGATTAAACACAGGTAAACTATCTCCGGTTGACCCGATATATCGTGGAGCTTCTTTGTAAACTAGGGAGTCGTTATACACAGTGTCATTGCGGTATAACATCATGGTGATGTACGGCGAAGCTTTACGCAGAAAAGCGTCTCGTACAGCGCCTTTAAGGGATAATGAGTCTATTTTATCTCCTGTGGCAAACACGTATTGTAAAAAAGGATAGGGGTTCTCTTCGTTGTTGTCCACTAGCGCATTTCCGAAGTTAATCGAGTAGGTGGTGTTTTCAAGTAAGGTGTCCAACAGTTGGATATCGACCATACGGCTTGCTGAACCCTGCGGCCTTATTATTGGCTCGTATTTTAAGGGAGGAGAAATGATCAGTTGCTCTTGGAGTTTTTTAAACTTGATAAATTCATCGAAATACAGCCGGATGCGTTTTTCCTTAAAACTTGTAGTCCCCACAGCAGGCTCTGCTTTGAGTAGAACTGGAGGGGTGCTGTCTTTTTCTCCTCCGCTCGGTGTCCCTCTCTTCGCGCAACTAGCTAAAAAAGCTAGGGCGATAAGGGCGATTAATCGAGTATGAAGACGAAATCTGATCATTTTCAGTGCAAAGTAACAACATTATATGTAGCCTTCCGAAGGGGTATATAAAATGCTAAATATGCTAATAGAGATCTCGTGATTTTCTGAAAGAGTACGTATACAGTGAGATAGTGTTGTGCTAGTGGTACATACATCATCTACTAATAATAGATGAATCTGGTGCTTAAGCGGTTTACAACCTTTAGTTACAAATGAGTTACTTTTTAACCGCTCTAGTTTTGATTTCTTGGCTTGAGGAACACTTCGAAATCTTGCCTTTAAATACTGTTTTTCAACGGGGCAGTCATAGGCTTTCCCTATGGCAACGGCAATTTCTTCGGCTTGGTTGTATCCTCGCGTCCATTGTTTAAGCGCATGCATCGGAACAGGTATGATCGCATCAATTCTACGACTTGCAAACAAAAGGTCGAGTTGGGGTTTGCTGAATGCAACCAAGCAGTGAGAAAGACTTTTGTGTTCTTTGTATTTGAGTCGCTGTACCAATCGAGTAGCACTAGCTGTTGAACTGTGATTTAAAAAACAGGCGGATACCGCATGAATGTTGGTAAACTCAGAAAATGCGGCTCGCATGGGGTGCGACTCGAGTGGATGCATTCTGCTAAAGCTGAGCGCTGATTGACAAGAAAGACAGAGAAGATCGCCGACTGCTTTTTTCGATTGGCAGCTAAGGCACATTTTGGGAAAAATTAAATCAATTAGACTCATACCAGGAATATATCCCACGGCACTGCAGCTATTGTGCAGAAAGCAAGGCAGAATAAGTTCTTTTTAGTTGATTATTCTATTTTTGTCGTAAATCGAATCAATCATGAAACCATCCGACGAACATTTTAAACAGGTCATTTCTCACGCTAAAGAATACGGCTTCATTTTTCAATCTAGCGAGATCTATGATGGGCTCAGCGCTGTGTACGATTATGGGCAGTTAGGAGTTCAGCTGAAAAATAATATTCGTCAGTATTGGTGGCAAGCGATGACGCGGTTAAATGACTCTATTGTTGGAATTGATGCGGCAATTTTGATGCATCCAACCACCTGGAAGGCCTCGGGCCACGTCGATGCCTTTAACGACCCTTTGATTGATAATAAAGACAGTAAGAAGCGCTATCGTGCCGATGTACTTATTGAGGACCATGTTGCCAAGCTTGAAGCGAAAATTGATAAAGAAGTAGAAAAGGCGCAAAAGCGTTTTGGTGACGCTTTTGATAAGCAGCAGTTCATGTCTACAAACCCAAGGGTATTGGAGCTCGTTGAGCGTTCAAAAGCAATACTTCAGCGCATGGCACGATCGCTTGAAAACGAAGATTTGGCCGATGTGAAACAACTTATAGAAGAGCTTGAAATTGTCTGTCCGCTCTCCGGTTCTAAAAATTGGACCGAGGTGAAGCAATTCAACCTGATGTTCGGAACCAAACTAGGGGCATCTGCTGAAAACGCTATGGATTTATACCTGCGTCCAGAGACCGCTCAGGGGATATTCGTTAATTTTTTAAATGTTCAGAAAAGCGGAAGAATGAAGATTCCGTTCGGAATTGCCCAGACCGGTAAGGCATTTAGAAATGAAATTGTGGCTCGACAGTTTATTTTTAGAATGCGTGAATTTGAGCAGATGGAGATGCAGTTCTTCATCGCGCCTGGCACTCAAAAACAGTGGTATGAGCATTGGAAGGAGCAACGAATGAAGTGGCACTTGTCTCTTGGAATGGGAGCCGAGAATTACCGCTTCCACGACCATGAAAAGCTAGCTCACTATGCCGATGCTGCAGCTGATATTGAATTTGCATTCCCTTTCGGATTTAAGGAGCTAGAGGGAATTCACTCTCGTACTGATTTTGACCTTAGTCGTCACGAGGAATTTTCGGGTAAGAAATTGCAGTACTTCGATCCAGAATTAAAAGAATCCTACGTTCCTTATGTTGTTGAGACTTCGATTGGTCTTGATCGGATGTTCTTGGCGGTATTTTCAAAGTCACTTATTGAAGAAGAATTAGAAGGGGGAACTCGAACCGTTCTTCGTGTACCTGCAGTATTAGCGCCATTTAAGGCTGCGGTTCTTCCGCTGGTTAAGAAAGATGGGCTTCCAGAGCTTTCAAAAGAAATTCTGAATCATTTGAAGTTTGACTTTGAGGTGACTTATGATGAGAAGGACGCGGTTGGCCGTCGCTATAGAAGGCAAGATGCTATCGGAACACCATTTTGTATAACCGTTGACCATCAGTCTCTTGAAGATAGGACCGTCACAATTCGTCACAGGGATAGCATGAAGCAGGATCGCGTCTCAATAGATCAACTTGCGAACATTTTACAAGAAGAAACCGCTCTTTCAAACTGGTTAAAGCGAATCGAGGCCTAATGAAGATTGTTTCCTACAATGTCAATGGTATTCGAGCGGCACAGACCAAGGGCCTTTTTGAGTGGATGTCTAAGGTAAATGCCGATGTAGTATGCCTTCAAGAAATCAAGGCCTTAGAGGATCAAATTGATCGCGAAGGGCTTGCAGCTATTGGATACGAATATCAATACTATTTTTCAGCTCAAAAGAAGGGCTATTCTGGCGTAGCAATTCTTAGTAAATCAAAGCCAGATCACGTTGAGGTAGGCACTGGACTCGACTATATGGACAAGGAAGGAAGAAATTTAAGAGCCGATTTTGGTGGTCTGTCCGTAATGAGTATGTATTTGCCATCAGGTACCAATACCGATCGATTAGATTATAAGTTCACGTATATGGATGATTTTTTAGCCTATTCCAACGAGCTTAGGCAAGATCGCAGTGAGCTTATTGTCTTAGGAGATTACAATATTTGCCATCAGCCAATCGATATTCACGACCCGATCCGAAACAAGAATGTTTCAGGATTCTTGCCAGAGGAGCGGCAATGGATGACTCGATTTCTAGAAAGCGGTTATCGCGATACCTTCCGCATGTTTAATGATCAGCCCCATCAGTATACGTGGTGGAGTTACAGAGCAAATTCGAGGGCTAACAACAAGGGTTGGCGATTAGATTACGGAATGGCCACCGAGGCTTTAGCGCCAAAAGTGCAGCGATCAGTGATCCTTTCAGAGGCAGTTCATAGTGACCACTGTCCAATTTTAATAGAAATTGCTTGAAAATGAATTATAAGAAACTAAACGGAACCGACCTTATGGTCAGTGAATTGTGTTTGGGAACCATGACTTGGGGTAGACAAAATACCCAAGAAGAGGGCTTCGAGCAGATGGGTTATGCTTTTGATCAGGGAATTAATTTTTGGGATACCGCAGAGCTTTATCCAGTGCCAACGCTTCCTGAACTCTACGGGGATACAGAGAAAATCATTGGAAACTGGCTCGCTAAAAATAAGAAACGCAGCGAACTGATTATCGCTACAAAGATTGCCGGAAAGGCTCCGTTTACTAAACACATCCGCACTACCGGATTTACCGCTGCCAGTATCGCAGAGGCCATTGAGGCAAGCCTTATAAGGCTTCAGACTGACTATATTGATTTGTATCAATTGCATTGGCCCACCCGAAATACCAATTTTTTTGGAAAACGCGGCTATCCAGATGAGGCCTTTGAGACCGATCAGTGGGAAGACAATACCTATGAGGTGTTAAATGAGCTAAAACGGCAAATTGATCTCGGAAATATCCGTCACATTGGTCTTTCAAATGAGACGCCTTGGGGGGTGATGCGTTTTATTGAAGAGCATAGAAGGGATCACAGTCTTCCAAAGATTGCTACTGTTCAGAATCCGTATAGTTTACTGAATCGACTGTACGAGGTAGGACTCTCAGAGGTGAGCCATCGTGAAAATATTGGATTGCTACCTTATTCACCACTTGGGTTTGGGGTTTTATCGGGTAAATATCTCGGGGGAATACTTCCTGAAGGAGCTCGCGTTACCCTTTTTCCGAACTACAGTAGATACAGCGGCGAAACGGCTACAAAAGCTACAGAAGCCTATTTTGAAATTGCTGAGAAATTCGGACTGAGTCTGCCGCAGATGTCTCTAGCCTATTTGAGAACTAAGCCATTTGTAACCTCTACTATTATCGGTGCAACCTCAATGGAGCAACTCAAACAAAACGTTGAGAGTGCAACTATTTCTCTTAGCCCCGAAGTATTAGAGGCTATTGAAAACGTACACAATCGCTACCCAAATCCAGCTCCTTAGCTTTTTTGAGCAAATATTTTTGCGACCACCTCTTCAATTTTAGAGGTGCGAATAATTCGGATGTTGTGTGTTTTTTCGTCTACACTAGCTCCTGATGCGATGAATATGGCCTTAAAACCAAGCTTTTCGGCCTCGCTAATACGCTGATCAACGCGTTGCACGGATCGAATCTCTCCGGCTAGTCCGACCTCGGCTGCAAAACAAACAGAGGCAGGGAGCGGTCGGTCTGAATTACTAGATAGCACGGCCATTACTACAGCAAGATCAATTGCTGGGTCATCGATATGTATACCACCTGTAATGTTTAAAAAGACATCTTTAGTCCCTAATTTAAAGCCTACTTTTTTTTCAAGCACCGCTAGGAGCATGTTTAGTCGCTTTGAATTAAAGCCGGTAGCTGATCGCTGCGGTGTACCATAGACTGCACTGCTTACTAGTGCTTGAATTTCTATCAAAAGTGGACGCTGGCCTTCGAGAGTTGCAGAAACAGCTACCCCACTTAGGGGCTCGTTATAATTTGAAAGCAGTAATTCAGAGGGGTTATTTACTTCGCGAAGTCCGCCTGATCGCATTTCATAAATACCTAATTCGGCAGTGCTTCCGAATCGATTTTTAAGGGCTCGAAGTATTCGGTACACATAATTTCGGTCTCCTTCGAATTGTAAGACCGTGTCCACCATGTGTTCCAGCAGCTTTGGCCCAGCGAGTTGCCCGTCTTTGGTGATATGGCCTACAAGAATTAAGGGAGTTCCCGTCGCCTTAGCATAATAGGTGAGCTCGGCGGTACATTCTCTAATTTGAGATACAGTCCCGCTTGCTGATTCGAGCTTAGGCGACTGTAGGGTTTGAACCGAATCTACAATGATGAGATCGGGCTGTACGGCTTCGATTTGCAGGCCGATAAGGTCAGTTTTAGTTTCAGCAAGTACATAGCAATCACTGGTTTGATTACTGATTCGTTCGGCTCTTAATTTGATCTGTTTTTCGCTTTCTTCACCAGAGACATATAGTACTTTTTTGCCTAGACCTAGTGCGATTTGCAGTAGCAGGGTACTTTTTCCGATGCCGGGTTCTCCGCCAAGTAAAATCACCGATCCCGGAACGAGTCCGCCTCCTAAAACGCGGTTGAATTCGGCGTCTTTGGTGTCAATTCTTGACTCGGTATTATAGCTGATCTCATCGAGCTTTAACGCTTTTTTTTTGGTTGAAATTGCCGAAGCACCAATGGTAGGGGTGTCAGCTGGCGGGCTGATAAGTTCTTCGACAAGTGTGTTCCACTCCTTGCAGACCGAACATTGTCCTTTCCACTGTGCAGATTGGGCGCCGCAGCTTTGACAGAAGTATGCAGATTTAACCTTAGCCATTACGATCTCTTTCTATAGATTAAAGGTAGGCTAAGAAAGCAAAACGCACCGCAAAGAACAATCATGAGGGTTTGAGAGATCCATAAAATCCAACCGAAGGCTTCTCCTGAGGCGAATGAAATTCCGAATAAGGCTAGTGAGGCACGAACGGCTATTGGATAGAGACCAACCCCGCCGTTAGTGGCTGTCATAGCAAAAGATCCGGCAATAAAGGCAACTAATAATTCAGATAAGCCCAGCGATTCGGTCTCTGGAAGCGTATATTTTATCACCCAAAACATAGCGATGTAACAGGCCCAAATAAATAGGGTGTGGGCAATGAAACA
Source organism: uncultured Flavobacteriaceae bacterium (assembly GCA_964618875.1). Classification (GTDB taxonomy): domain Bacteria; phylum Bacteroidota; class Bacteroidia; order Flavobacteriales; family Flavobacteriaceae; genus UBA3478. Next base: position 3,126 of record CAZUBV010000036.1, on the reverse strand, counting down.
GCCTTTTTGCTTCATCTTAAAAACCGAAAGTAATCCAGATTGAATGCCCTCTAAAAAACGAGTTGATTTCTGTGCTATTGCTGATGTACTTTTTTTAAGAACCGCGATGCTTACCCATAGTCCCGCAACGGCAACAATAATTACCAAAACCGAAATAATGAGCGCTTTTCTATTTGATGCCATCAGCGTGGTTAGTCGTTCGGTCTGTAGAAAAAGCGTAACACCTATCACAATAAATAGCATTACCAGGTCAATGATTCGTTCAGTGACGATAGTTCCGAACCCCTTTTCGAAGGGGACCTTTTCGTAGGTGCGTAATGAGGTAGCTCGCAGTACTTCTCCAGATCGGGGGATACCTAGATTGGCAAAATAAGCCATCATGACAAAGTAAAAACTCGAAAGTAGTGGGGTTTGATAGCCAAGAGGACGTAAGAGATAGTTCCAACGAATAGCTCTGGAGACATGGCTAAGTAATGCAAATAGAAGGGATAGACCTACATAAAGTGGATTCGCCTGTCGAATGTAAAAGTAGATCTGAGATCGAATGATCTCATCAGTACTCAGGTAAGAATAAACCACCAAGAAAACACCTAGGCCAATGGGCAATAGTGATTTTAGCGATTTAATTAGTCTTTCACTTGACACTGAGTAGATTGGTGTTTTCGTCTGGGAAGATTACCGAAGGCTGAAAGGCCTTTGCCTCTTCGATAGTAAGGTATCCATAGGCAATAATGATGAGCACATCTCCTACAACTACTTTTCGGGCGGCTGCACCATTTAAGGTGATTTCTCCGCTGCCACGCGGACCAGGAATGGTATAGGTTTCGAGTCGCTCACCATTGTTATTGTTGACCACTTGCACCTTTTCTCCGCGGATAAGTCCCGCGGCATCCATGAGGTCTTCATCAATAGTGATACTGCCGATATAGTTTAGATCGGCTCCGGTCACCTTTACTTGGTGAATTTTCGATTTTACTACTTCAATCATCATCGGTGCAAAGGTAGCGACTTATTCATTCATAGCAAGGTTATCGATTAGCCGTACTCCCTCGATTCTGACTGCAATAAATGCCCGGTACTTTTTGTTTTTTCTACGCTCGAGAGCGGGCTGAAGAGTAGCGGATTCGGCTATTTCAAAATACTCAAGGTCAAAAAGGGAATGATTGGTAAAGGTTTGGGCGACCTCTTTTTTGATACGATCAAAGGAAAGGGTAGTAAATCGGCGTTTGGCCCAAAGTAGTTGTTGGTATATAAGTGAGGCTTCCGATCGCGCATTTTCAGATAAGCGCTGATTTCTGGAACTCATGGCAAGGCCTGAATTCTCTCTCACAATCGGACAATCAATTACCGAAACACCCAGTCGTTTTTGCTTTGAGATGAGTTTAATAATCTGAAGTTGTTGATAGTCCTTCTCTCCGAAATAGGCTTTTTTCGGTTTTACAATGCGGAACAATCGCTCGACAATCGTAGCAACTCCTTCGAAATGCCCTGGACGATTCGGCCCTTCCATAACGGTATCAAGCCCTTTGAAATCATAGGATTTCGTTTCAACAATTCCGGAGTAAATGTCAGATGCCTCAGGAGCATAGACCCATATGGTTCCCTCTAGTGTGCGCAGCAGGGACTCATCCTTTTCTAGGGTACGCGGATAGGCTTCTAAATCAGAGGAGTCATTGAATTGCGTAGGGTTCACAAAAATGCTCACCACGGTTATGTCGTTTTGAAAAAGTGAACGCTTTACCAGACTAAGGTGTCCATTGTGCAGGGCTCCCATAGTTGGAACAAGGCCTATCTTTTGCTTTTTCTTGCGCTGCTCTCGCAAGGCATTTTCAAGTTCAGCGGTGGTACTATATCGTTGCATGAGAGCCGATTGAGGGGCCAAAAATACCACAAATGGGCTTATCCACAATAATTTGCTATCTTTGTACCTTGTTTTTTTGAGCACAAAATCAAGGGTTTATGAATGGAAAAAGGATTTTATTTGTTTCGTCTGAGTTAGTACCCTATTTGCCCGAGAACGAAGTTTCGTTCATGTCTTACGAGGCACCAAGAGTGGTAAATAATAACGGAGGACAGATACGAATCTTCATGCCACGTTACGGGTCGATCAACGAACGACGTCATCAACTCCACGAAGTGATTCGATTATCGGGAATGAATTTGGTGGTTAACGACATGGATATGCCACTTATTATTAAGGTGGCCTCAATTCCTAAGGAGCGCATTCAGGTTTATTTCATAGATAACGAAGAATACTTTAAACGCAAGGCAACCTTTACTGATAAAGAAGGAAAGCTTTTTGCGGACAACGATGAAAGAGCAATTTTCTTTGCTAAAGGCGTTGTAGAAACGGTAAAAAAACTAAACTGGGCACCTGATATCATTCACGTGCACGGATGGATGGCCTCGTTACTTCCACTCTACCTTAAGACCCTATACAAAGACGAACCTATTTTTGCTGATTCTAAAATCATTACCTCGATATACGATCAGGACTTTGAGGGAGAACTCCCCGGAAAGATTTGCGAAAAAATCTCATTCGATGGGGTAGACTTATCTCATTACGAATGTTTGAAACAGCCAAATCATACCAATTTGTTAAAAGTGGCTGCAGATCATTCAGATGGAATTATTTTAGCCAGCGAAAATCTTCCAGAAGAATTGAAATTGTATTGTGAAAACTACCAAAAACCTGTTTTGCCCTACGTTTCACCTCAAGAAACAGAAGAGGCTTACCTCAAGTTCTACAATACTCAAATCTCAGACTAAAACGTCTTTATGACCCGACTGCGTCAGCTGCTACTTATAGCAGCCCCCTTGTTACTGATAGTTCTAAGCTCTTGTGAAGAGGATACATTCACCCTGGGCCAAGCCGTTATCGATGGAGAGCCTTTCAGTACCGATCGAATCGATTTTCCGATTGAGAATCTCAAGCAATTTAAGGTTGATAAAGTTCAAACGTCAAGACTTCCCGTTTTTCAGTTAGGAAATTTTAAAGACCCTGTTTTTGGTACAACTAGTGCGCAAATACTAACCCAGGTTCAGCTTAGTGAAGTGAAACCTGTTTTTGGTGTGCTTCCGGCGGCCACCGAGGCACTTCCAGAATTATCGGGTAACAACGACACC
>CAZUBV010000035.1:2171-12372 GCA_964618875.1 uncultured Flavobacteriaceae bacterium | reverse complement strand
TCCTCACTAAAGTGTGACGGACGATAAGCTGCGATCGTTTGTGTACCACTCACTAGACGCTCACCGACTTTTAAATTAAGGATCGCACTAACCAGCGTATCACTCGGAATTACCGCAGCATGAATGATTACAGCCTCTGTTGTGCTAGGGGCTTCCGCATAAAATGCACTTAAATGAGATGCGGTCTGATAAGACCAAATTCCCTCTGGCAAAAAACTACGCCACTTCTCATCGATTGTATCAATACCAAAACGAAGAAGTGCCATAGGTCTAGAAAGGGTAAGCGGAAAGAAATCTGCCGTTTTACCAAAATCACTTAAGATATAATGCATCTGAGGGTTTTTAAACAAAAATACAATCAAATAAAAAAGCACCCTAACCAAATGGCAGAGTGCTTAAATCTATATTACTAAGAAGCAATTATTTGCTGAACTTCGAGTACTTGTTTTTGAACTTGTCAATTCGACCGGCAGTATCAACTAATTTAGATTTACCAGTGTAAAACGGATGAGAAGTTCTTGAAATCTCAAGTTTAACTACAGGATAGGTAACACCATCAACTTCAATAGTTTCTTTAGCATCAGCAGTTGACTTAGTAATAAATACTTCGTCGTTTGACATGTCTTTAAAAGCGACTAGTCTGTAGTTTTCTGGGTGGATCTCTGGTTTCATTTTATTGTGATATGCTTTTCGAGTGTGCAAAAATAGAATAAATTATCTTTTCAAACAATTTTTTTATCGAGTTCAGTCTAGAGGCAAAACCTATCATATGCTTATATTCGTAACCTAAACAACTTATCTTATGAATACAACAGTAAAATCAAGTTCTTTTATGCTCCTCTACGGAGCAATTCTAGGTGCACTCAGCGCAGTGTTCTCATTTATGCTGTACACCATGGACCTGCACTACCAAGGTGGCACAATGGTTACCGTAGTGAGTGTCGTGTTATCCACAGCGTTATACGCAATTGCTATGTATCAATACCGGAAGGCAAACGCGGATGTAATGAGTTTCTGGCAAGCCGTAAAAATCGGGGTTGGTGTTGCAGTAATTAGCGGAATTATTGTGGTTCTATTCAATTTAATACTTACACGAGTAATTGATCCAGAGACCATGACCAAAGCTGCTAATTTTCAGCGAGAGCAGCTTATCGAAAACACCGAGCTCCCGATTGAACAAATTGACGCACAGATTGAAATGATGCAAAAATTCCAAACCCCTGCGATTCAGGCCGCTTTTGGGCTATTATTTTCAGTTATTTTTGGATTTTTACTATCGTTGATACCAGCTGCAATTCTAAAAAGAAGCGCAGAGTAGCCCACAAAAAAGATTACTTTTGGTACTGTAATGCAGCTATCAATAGTTATTCCACTATATAACGAGCAAGATTCGTTAATCGAATTAAACGATTGGATTGTATCGGTGATGCAGTCCAATCGTTTTGATTTTGAGCTCATTTATATCGATGACGGAAGCACCGATAATTCTTGGGGCATTTTAGAAAAATTGGCCGAACAGTGCGCTTTTGTGCGCGCCATTCGATTCCGAAAAAACTATGGGAAAAGTCAAGCCTTACACGCAGGTTTTCTAGCCGCTAAGGGATCCTATGTAGTTACCATGGATGCCGACCTTCAAGACAGTCCTGAAGAAATACCGCTAATGCTTGAGGCTTTAATGAACCAGAATTTAGATTTGATCTCTGGTTGGAAAAAGAAACGTTACGATTCGCTTCTGAGTAAAAATTTACCTTCAAAACTATTTAATTGGGCTGCACGAAAAACTTCGGGAATTGATCTACACGATTTTAATTGCGGTTTAAAAGTCTACCGTTCTGAGGTAATTAAAACAATAGATGTGTCAGGAGAAATGCACCGGTATATTCCTGTCCTCGCAGCCAACGCAGGGTTTCATAATATCGCAGAAAAAGCGGTTACCCATAGTCCTAGAAAATACGGTGAGACCAAGTTTGGAGCAGAGCGCTTTTTAAATGGTTTTCTCGATCTCATTACCATTAGTTTTATCTCTAAGTTCGGTAAACGCCCGATGCATATTTTTGGCGCTATTGGCCTGCTTATGTTTACAATTGGCTCCCTACTGGCAATATATTTAGGAATTGACAAACTATTCCTTGAACCAAAGGGACGCCTAATTACCGATCGTCCTGAATTTTTTATTGCGCTCACCACTATGATTCTTGGAACCCAACTCTTTCTGGCTGGATTCTTAGGTGAACTCATTACACGATCAAAAAGAGTAGAGCATCGGTATCAAATAAGACAAACCTTAAATTCAATACCCCAAAATGGCCATCCTTGAAAAAGCGAAACAATGGTTAATTGAGCCGTTCGACGACGAAACAAAAGCATCTGTTGCGCACCTAATTGAAAAAGACAAGGCGACTTTAGAAGATAGCTTTTATGCCAATTTAGAATTCGGAACTGGAGGAATGCGGGGCGTATTAGGCCCTGGAACCAATCGAATCAATAAATACACCCTTGGAAGAAGCACCCAAGGGCTTGCTAATTATTTGAATGCGACCTACAAGAACCAACCAATTTCAGTAGTTATTGCATATGACTGTAGACACCAAAGTGACACGCTTGCGCAAGTAGTGGCAGAGGTGCTTTCGGCCAATGAAATTAGGGTATTTTTATTCTCAGCCTTGAGAACGACCCCTGAGTTATCATTTGCTGTCCGTCATCTAAACGCACAGGCAGGCATTGTGCTAACCGCATCTCATAATCCGCCAGAATACAATGGGTATAAGGTGTACAGTAGTGATGGCGGCCAAATTGTGCCTCCCGAAGATGCTGAGATTATTAGTAGTATTGAAAAAGTGAGCTATACCGATATACGGTTTGAACCTAAGGAATCTCTAATTAAACTCATAGACAAGGATGTAGATGAAGCCTTTTTTAAGGAGAGTGTCGCTACTGGAGGGTTCGGGGCTGCTGGAAAAGATCAATTTAGTATTGTATTCACACCGCTTCACGGTACCGCCATCACTGCGGTTCCGGCCGTCTTAGAAAAGGCAGGATACAAAAACGTGCATATTGTAGCAGAACAAGCTGAGCCGAACGGTGATTTCCCTACCGTAAAATCGCCAAATCCGGAAGAAACAGAAGCACTGACACTCGCTATGAAATTAGCTGAAAGCGTTGGAGCAGATATGGTTATTGGAACCGACCCAGACAGTGATCGATTAGGAATTGCAGTAAGAAATAACAATGGAGAATTAGAATTACTCAACGGCAATCAGACCATGATTGTCATGACTGAATACTTATTGCGGACTGGGGCCAAAAAAGGGTTTAAAGGAAACGAGTTTATTGCCTCTACCATTGTGTCAACTCCAATGATGAGGAAGCTCAGTGAAGCATACAATGTCGAGTTAAAAGTTTCGCTTACCGGTTTTAAATGGATCGGAAAAATGATCAAAGACCACACCGATCAAACTTTTATTGGAGGCGGCGAAGAAAGCTATGGCTACCTAGTGGGCGATTTCGTTCGAGATAAAGATGCAGTAACCTCTAGCCTACTTGCAGCCGAAATAGGCTCTCAATTGAAAAGTGAAGGCTCTTCTTTTTATGACTTGCTCACTGATTGTTATTTAAAATATGGCTTCTACAAGGAACGTCTAATATCTATGACTAAAAAAGGTAAGCAAGGAGCCGAAGAAATTCGCCAAATGATGGTTGATTTCCAGGCGCATCCTCCTAAAGAAATTGCGGGAGAATCATTGGCATTTATCGAAAACTATGCCAACGGTATCTTAACGGTACTGGCCACAGGAGAGAAGCGTCCGATTAACCTGCCCAGCTCAAATGTTATTATCTATGAAACAGCAAACGGAACGAGAGTAGCGGCAAGACCTAGCGGTACCGAACCCAAAATAAAGTTTTACATCAGCACCTCAGCACCACTAAAAAATGCTAATCAGCGAGCCGAAGTCGATCAGTTTCTAGAACGTAAAATCGATCAAATTATAGATCAACTAAGCTTACGTTAATGGCATCCTCATTTCGACAAGTGTTGGGTTACATAAGGCCGTACAAAAAATCGGCCTATGCCAATATTGGCTTTAATATAGGGTACGCATTATTTAATGTGCTTTCGATTTTAATTTTTATTCCGACTCTTGGTATTCTCTTCGGAACGCAACCCGATGTTGACCAAATGCCTCTTTACGAAGGAATAGCCGACCTGAAACCCTACCTCGAAAATCGACTAAACTATGAACTTACCCGGCAGGCCAAAAATCATGGTCCGACCAGCGCGCTATTAATTATTGTACTACTCAGCGCAGGCATATTTTTTCTCAAAAATCTTTTTAGGTATTTCGCACTCTACGCACTGGCATCATTACGAACCGGCATGGTAAAAGACCTTCAAGATGACTTGTACAACAAACTGGTCGATTTACCCATTGCATTTAGTACAGGAAAGCGCAAAGGAGATTTACTCTCTCGAATGACTTCTGATATTAAAGAAATAGAAAATGCTATTATTAATTCATTAGAGACGCTTGCTCGAGAACCCCTAACGATCTTTTTTGTTATTGCCTCAATGCTTGCTTTAAGCTGGCAGCTTACGCTTTTTGTGTTTTTATTTTTACCCATAGCCGGCTTTATTATTGCCAGAGTAGGTAAGTCATTAAAATCGAAATCATTAGAAGCACAAAAAGAATCTGGATTATTCCTTTCCTTTTTAGAGGAGTCATTAGGCGGACTTAAAATCATAAAAGCTTTTACTGCAGAGAAGCGTATGAGCCTTCGGTTCCAAGATTCAACTGCAAAATATCGTCATACTATGAACGCTGTGCTTAGACGAAACGGAATGGCATCCCCTCTCAGTGAGTTTCTCGGGGTCCTTGTTGTTCTTGCCGTATTGTGGTATGGCGGACGATTAGTCCTCAGTGGTAACTCAATTTTGAGCCCTCAGCAATTTTTAGGATATATAGGATTGTTTTATACCATTATTAACCCCGTAAAAGCTATTACAACGGTAAACTATAACATCAAAAAGGGTAAAGCTTCTGCCCAACGTGTTATTGAAATTTTAACTACCGAGCAAACCATTAAGGACCCAGTAAACCCCAAACCCTGGCGATTTGAATCTGAAATAGCCTTAAATAACCTAACTTTTTCTTACCAGGAGCAAGTGGTGTTAAATGGTATAGATCTTAACATTTTAAAGGGTCAAAAAATTGCACTTGTAGGTAGTTCAGGAAGCGGAAAATCTACCATTGCACAACTGCTCATGCGATTTTATGAGACACCTTATGGACAATTAACTATTGACGGAATTCCGCTTCAAGATTTCACTAAAAAAGAGTTGAGAAGCCATATTGCACTAGTAAGTCAGGAACCGCTACTATTCAATGAATCTGTGGCCCATAATATTGCGCTGGCAAAACCCGAAGCAAGTCGCACAGAGATTATAGAGGCTGCAAAAAATGCCTTTGCCCATGAATTCATTGAAGCACTCGAAAATGGATATGACACTACTATTGGGGATGGTGGAAATAAGTTGAGTGGAGGACAAAAACAGCGAATTGCAATTGCAAGAGCCTTTTTAAAAGACGCTCCTATCCTTATATTAGACGAAGCCACCTCGGCTCTGGATACCGAGAGTGAACAGCAGGTTCAAAAAGCACTAGAAGCCATCAGCCAGCACCGCACAACTATCGCGATTGCTCACCGTCTATCTACCATTAGCACCGCAGATCAAATCGCCGTTATCGATAAAGGAGCCTTGGTTGAATTAGGCACGCATAATGCGCTTCTCCAGCAAAATGGCGTTTATTCAAAACTTGTTCAATTACAGGCACTTTAAATAGGTAGAAGCTTTCTAAAGCTTTCTTATCTTCGCGTTTTGAATTACCCCCTATGCGACTGCACCGCAATCTTGTATTTACTGTTCTTGATGCCTTAGTTCTAATCTTTAACGAAGGAAAATACGCCGACAAAGTCATTGAAAGCGCACTTAAAAAAGATAAGCGATGGGGTGCTAGGGATCGAGCCTTCATAGCTAGCACGACCTACGAAATGGTACGTTACAAGCGTCTCTATGCAGAGATTGCTGGCGTTTCTGAACCCTTTACTCCTGAAAATCTCCGCCGGATGTTTGCGGTTTGGACCACCTTAAAAGCAGTAGTTATACCCGCTGATTGGCCTGAATTTGAGGCGACCCCTTCACGGAAAATCAAAGGAAGGTTTGATGAGCTTAGAAAGCATCGAGCAATTCGTGAATCAATACCTGATTGGCTCGACAAACTTGGGTCCGAATCTTTAGGAGAACCCCTCTGGGATTCCGAGCTCTCAGCGCTCAACAAGGAGGCCGAAGTTATACTCAGAGTCAACAGTCTGAAAACAACGCTCGAGCAGGCTCAAAAAAGACTTGAAGAAGAAGGTGTTCTTACGGAACCAATCGCTAATTTACCTGGCGCTTTAAAACTTACTGAGCGGCATAATGTCTTTCTAAATCAAAGCTTTAAGGATGGTTGGTACGAGGTTCAAGATGCAAGCTCTCAAAAAGTAGCAGCGCTACTTGATGTTAAGCCCGGTCAACGCGTTATCGACACCTGTGCTGGAGCCGGCGGAAAAACCCTTCACATTAGCGCTTTAATGCAAAATAAAGGCCAGCTAATCGCGATGGACATTCATCCGTACAAACTGCAAACCTTAAAACTTCGTGCGAGACGAGCGGGAGCCCATAATATTGAAACTAGAGCCATTACCTCATCGAAAACACTCAAAAAACTTCATGGTTCGGCAGACAGAGTGCTTATAGATGCTCCCTGTACCGGCCTTGGGGTTCTGAGAAGAAACCCAGATGCTAAATGGAAAATTGACTCAGAATTCTTAAATCGCGTTATCCAAACCCAACAAGAGATTTTACAATCCTATGCAAAACTGGTAAAACCCGGGGGGAAACTCGTATACGCTACGTGCTCGATCTTACCACAAGAAAATAATGAGCAGGTAGTAGCTTTTATGAATTCAGAGGCTAGCAAAGGTTTTCGCTTAATAAAGGAGCATAACCTATACGCCTCAACAGACTTATACGATGGATTTTTCATGGCTCTTTTTGAGCGAGAATCCTAATTCCAATACCTTTGAAAACAAACACCTTTCACTTATGATTTTTTTCTTTGGATCGCCCGCCACTAGGGTCTATGCTGTTGAAAGCAACCAACAACTCAGTGGCCAAACGGTTGAAAAATTGGAGTGGCTTTTTGGGGGCGCACCACTACTAAATCATCAAACGATACCTGGTCTGTTTATCGGACCCAGGGCAAGCATGATTACCCCATGGAGCACTAACGCTACCGAAATTATAATCAACATGGGGATTGTTGGTGTCCTCCGGGTTGAAAGCTTTGATTCAGCTGATCAAAACACGCTTTTCGACCCTATGCTTGTTGAGAAAAAAATCGAACTAAATCAGGAACTGTTCACTGTAAAAAGCGAGCCAAATCCTGTACTAGAAATCACTGATATCGCTGGCTACAACAAGACTGAAGGACTGGCCTTAAGCGATGAAGAAGTCGCCTATCTGGAAGAATTGAGTAAGCGCATCGAAAGGCCGCTCACCGATTCAGAGGTATTTGGCTTCTCACAAGTAAATTCAGAACACTGCCGTCATAAAATCTTTAATGGTGTATTTGAAATAGATGGTAAGGCTATGCGAGAATCGCTATTTGGCATGATTCGAAGCACTTCGAAAGCTAATCCTAATAGTATCGTCTCTGCCTACAAAGACAACGTAGCATTTATAAAAGGGCCAACGATTACACAATTTGCTCCTACCAGACCTGACCAACCTTCAAATTACAGCGAAAAAACGCACGAAAGTGTGCTATCCTTAAAAGCTGAAACACATAATTTTCCTACGACTGTAGAACCTTTTAACGGGGCTGCAACCGGATCAGGTGGCGAGATAAGAGATCGCTTAGCCGGGGGTACGGGATCTATTCCGCTTGCTGGTACTGCGGTCTATATGACTAGTTATCCGAGGCATAGACAAACCGTAGGATCTTGGGAGACTACAATCAAAGAGCGGGATTGGCTCTACCAAAGTCCTTTAGATATTTTGATCAAGGCCTCTAACGGCGCATCAGATTTTGGAAATAAATTCGGACAACCGCTAATTGTAGGATCACTGCTCACTTTTGAACATCAGGAGACTGAACCTGCTCATGACAATCGCCTGCTTGCCTTCGACAAAGTAATTATGCTCGCCGGAGGAATTGGTTATACCAAAGCGGAATACGCGCTAAAAAACAAACCAAAGTCAGGAGACAAAGTAGTTATTATCGGAGGAGATAATTACCGCATTGGTATGGGTGGAGCCGCGGTATCGAGTGCCGACACAGGAGCATTCGGAAGTGCTATCGAACTCAATGCAGTTCAACGATCAAATCCCGAAATGCAAAAGCGGGCGGCAAACGCTATCCGCGCACTGGTTGAAAGTGAAGAAAACCCGATAGTATCCATCCACGACCACGGTGCCGGAGGACACCTGAATTGCTTGTCGGAACTCGTTGAAGAAACAGGCGGACATATTAATATCGATGCCCTTCCCGTCGGTGATCCAACACTTTCATTTAAGGAACTGATCGGAAACGAATCTCAAGAACGAATGGGACTCGTAATAAGCCCTGAGCATACCGACTTATTAAAGCGAACAGCCGATCGTGAGCGAGCTCCCTATTTCGAGGTGGGCGAAATTACCTCAGATCACCGCTTTGTAGTTGAATCAAATAGTAAACAAATCAAGGCTATTGATCTAGCGCTTACCGATTTATTTGGAAACGCTCCAAAAATGATCCTCACTGACCGAGAAATTAGCAGAGCATATGCTGGCATTGACTTCGAATTAGAGCACTTCCATGATTATTTAGAAGCGGTACTGCGTCTAGAAGCGGTAGCCTGCAAAGACTGGCTCACCAACAAAGTAGACCGATGTGTAGGCGGAAAAGTAGCCAAGCAACAGTGCGTTGGAAGCCTACAATTACCCCTTCAGAATTATGGTATATCTGCATTAGATTACACCAGCGATCACGGTATTGCAACCAGTATTGGACACAGTCCTATTAGTGCAATTCTAGATCCAGCAGCAGGAAGCAAAAACAGTATCGCTGAAGCTCTTACCAACCTGGTTTGGGCTCCTCTAGAAGAAGGAATTCAGTCGGTTTCCTTATCTGCCAACTGGATGTGGCCTTGCAATAACGAAGGAGAAAATGCCAGACTGTATACCGCTGTAAAAGCAGCTTCGGATTTCGCAATTTCACTTGGAATCAACATCCCAACCGGAAAAGATTCGCTCTCAATGAAGCAGAAATATAGTGATATGGAAGTCTTATCTCCTGGAACCGTAATCATATCTGCTGCTGGACATTGCGAAGATTTTACAAAAGCCGTCGAGCCCGTTTTCAAAAAGAACAAGGGAGCTATCTATTACATCAACTTATCTGCCGATCGCTACCAGCTTGGTGGATCTTCTTTTGCCCAAACACAAAACCGAGTGGGTCAAAAAGCCCCAACTATCACCGATGACAAAGGGTTCAAAGACACCTTCAACTGGCTACAAGATCAGATTAAAGCAGGTCGAATCGTTGCTGGTCACGATGTTGCTTCTGGAGGCTTAATCACTACCCTTCTAGAGGGTTGTTTTGCCGAAAATAATCTTGGTGCGACCTTAGATCTTAGTGCACTTAGCGATCAATCGCTTATCGAGCTACTTTTTGCAGAAAACGCTAGTGTAGTATTTCAAGCCGCCGATAACAGCTTCGATTCATTAGTACAAGATTGCCCTCTTCCGTGTTTTAAAATCGGAGAAGTGATCAGTGAACCTCGATTAATTATGGCCTATCATGGCGTTGAAGTAGGCCTAGAAACAGAACGTTTACGTTCGGTATGGTTCGAGACCTCTTATGCTTTCGACGCTCATCAAACCGCCAACGATTTAGCCTCAACTCGTTTTCAAAACATTAGTAAACAACCCCTAACCTATAGCTTTCCGAAACAGTTCCAATCAGAATCGTTTCAGTATGAAGGCAAACGTCCAATAGCCGCTATTCTGAGAGAAAAAGGTAGTAACTCTGAACGAGAAATGGCTAATGCACTTTATTTGGCCGGATTCGATGTACGCGATGTGCACATGACTGATCTTATGAGCGGAAGAGAAACTCTTGAG
>CAZUBV010000035.1:0-2161 GCA_964618875.1 uncultured Flavobacteriaceae bacterium | reverse complement strand
CAGTTCTTAGGAGCCGTAGGGGGATTCTCTAACTCTGATGTTTTAGGCTCTGCAAAGGGGTGGGCTGGTGCAATAAAATACAATGAGAAAGCAAAAAAAGCGATAGATCAATTCTTCGCCCGAGAGAACACCTTATCTGTTGGTATTTGTAATGGTTGTCAGCTTTTTATGGAACTTGATCTACTCTACCCTGAGCACCGCGTTCATGGCAAAATGACTCATAATGATTCGCATAAACATGAGAGCAGCTTTACTTCGGTAGTGATTGAACCCAACAACTCGGTAATGCTTTCTAGTCTTGCAGGAAGCACACTTGGAGTATGGATTTCTCACGGAGAAGGTAAATTTTCATTACCCGAGGCAAAAGATGCCTATTCAATAGTTGCCACTTATGGTTACGAGGGTTATCCAGCAAATCCGAACGGGAGTGATTACAACACCGCTATGCTTTGTGACGCCAGTGGAAGGCATTTAGCAACCATGCCGCACATAGAGCGTTCATTATTTGCTTGGAATTGGGCGTATTATCCTGAAAATCAGCATCATTTCAGTCCTTGGATTGAAGCGTTTATCAATGCTAGAAAATGGATTTTAAATTGTTAAGACTTATCCGTAATTTGGATGTCTTAACAATTTACTAATATGCAGACGGTAACTCGTTTATTTGAATTTGCGCAGTATCAACTAGAACATCATCCGCTTGATAGTGCGTTCCTTACCAAATACAATGGTGAGTGGAAATCGACAAGCACGGCAGACTTTATTGAACAGGCAAATGCAGTCAGTCGAGCGCTTATAGAGCTTGGAGTACAGCCAAACGATAAAGTTGGACTCATTTCAATGACGAATCGAACGGAATGGAGTCTTGTCGATATGGCCGTTTTGCAAATTGGAGCGCAAACTGTTCCTATATACCCAACGATATCTGAGGACGATTACGCCTACATTCTAAACCACAGTGAAGCGAAATTCTGTTTTATATCATGTGACGAGGTGTATCAAAAATTAGCATCGGTTCAGAGTCAAATCAGTACGCTTAAAGAAGTGTTCGGTTTTAATGGACTCGACGGATGCCGTAATTTTTCAGAGCTGATTACTCGCGGTAGTCAACTAGATACCCAAAACGAGGTCGAACTGAGAAAAGCAGCAGTTTCTCCTGAGAGTCTAGCTACCCTAATTTACACCTCAGGCACAACCGGAAAGCCAAAAGGGGTCATGTTATCCCATAAAAATATCGTCAGTAACGTGTTATCATCGCGAAGTCGAGTTCCCTTCGCAGACGGAGCCATCGCTTTGAGCTTTTTACCTATGTGCCACATTTTCGAACGGATGATTGTATATCTCTATCAATACTGTGGAGTAAGCATCTATTATGGCGAAGGGCTAGATAAAATCAGTGATAATATTAAAGAGGTTCGACCCACAGTAATGACGGTAGTTCCGCGACTACTCGAAAAAGTGTACGACAAGATCGTTGCCAAAGGAAAAGAACTTAGCGGAATCAAAAAATCACTATTCTTCTGGGCAGTTGATCTTGGGTTGCAATTCGAACCCTATAACCGATCGGCCCTTTACAACTTGCAATTAAAAATTGCTAGAAAACTGATCTTCTCGAAATGGAAAGATGCACTCGGAGGTCGCCTCGAACTCATGGTTTCGGGTAGCGCGGCACTGCAACCTCGACTTACTCGAGTTTTTGGAGCAGCTGGTATTCCGGTTATGGAAGGCTATGGTCTTACCGAAACTTCGCCTGTAATTACGGTTAACGATGAGCGTAACGGTGGCTGGCGAATTGGAACGGTCGGACGCGTAATTGAAGGAGTTGAAATTAAAATTGCCCCAGATGGTGAAATTTTATGCAAAGGTCCTAATGTTATGATGGGTTATTACAAAGAGCCTGAGCTTACCGAAAGTGTAATTCAAGCTAATTACTTCCATACTGGTGATATTGGCGAAATTGATTCAGACGGATTTTTGAAAATCACCGATCGAAAAAAGGAGATGTTCAAAACCTCTGGTGGAAAGTATGTTGCACCCCAGTTACTTGAAAATCGCTGTAAACAATCACTATTCATTGAGCAAATCATGGTTGTTGGTGAAGGCGAAAAAATGCCAGCCGCACTGATCCAAATGAATTTTGACTTTATTGCCGAGTGGGCTC
>CAZUBV010000034.1:9651-12426 GCA_964618875.1 uncultured Flavobacteriaceae bacterium | reverse complement strand
CAGGGCTTCTTCTACAGGATATCCTGCCACAATAGCGGGTATTATGCCATTATTCGCTCCTACAAAATAATGACCTTTGGCCTTCACTACAAGATGATTCGATGCAGGAGTTATTGTACTGTTCACTCCAATTAAATGGACGCTTTTTTCGGGAAAATCAGTAAAGCAGCTTTTTAATACGTAGGCCGTTTCTTGAAGGTTAAACGGACTGATTTGGTGAGAGATATCAACAATGGTAGCCGAAGGTTCTAACGAGAAAATCCGTCCTTTTACTTGGGCGACAAAGTGGTCTTTTAAACCGAAGTCAGTTGTAAGGGTGATAACCGGCATGAATTGTTAATAGAATTATAAAATTGCCAAGGGGTATTTTGGCTATGTTTGTTTGAAGTAAAATTAGTGAAAAGATATTTTGAACGAACTCATCATTGAACTCACCGACATCAGCGCCCAAGACTTTTTTGGGATGAACAATGAAACGGTTGTACTGCTAAAAAAGTACTTTCCAAAACTTAAGATTGTAGCCCGAGGAAACAAGATCAAAGCCTATGGCGATGAAGCGATTCTTGAAGAGTTTGAAAGTCGATTCGATCTACTTACCTCTCATTTTGCGCGCTACAATAAGCTAGACGAGAATAGTTTAGAACGCATTCTCACCTCTGGACCCAATGAAGCTACTGCCCTTAAAGAAATTCCGGTTTCGAGCGATGTAACATTGGTTCACGGAGTTAATGGAAGAAAGATCAAGGCTCAAACCCTTAATCAACGCCGGTTAGTTGAGGCGATTCAGCAAAATGATATGGTTTTTGCAATTGGCCCTGCGGGTACGGGTAAAACCTACACCGGTGTGGCTATGGCAGTAAAGGCCTTAAAAGAAAAACAGGTACGAAGAATTATTTTAACGCGTCCAGCGGTAGAGGCAGGAGAGAGTCTTGGTTTTTTACCAGGTGATTTGAAAGAAAAACTCGATCCGTACATGCAGCCGCTTTACGATGCGCTACGCGACATGATTCCGCCCGAGAAGCTCGAAAATTACCTTGAAACCGGGGTTATTCAAATTGCTCCTATGGCCTTTATGCGCGGACGTACCTTAGATGAGGCTTTTGTGATCCTAGACGAAGCCCAGAACACTACGCATGCACAAATGAAGATGTTTTTAACTCGGATGGGTAAGAACGCAAAATTTCTACTTACTGGGGATCCTGGTCAAATTGATCTTCCGCGTCGCGTAATATCTGGTTTAAAAGAAGCGCTTCTAGTGCTCAATAAAATTGAGGGAATTGAGATTGTGTATCTCGATGATAAAGACGTAATTCGCCACCGCTTAGTCAAAAAAGTAATTGACGCCTACAAGAATATCGAACACCAAAACTAACATCCCTAAATGAGTTTACCAGGTACGCTGATGCACACCGACTTTCACTTTGAAGGTCAGAAATCTGTTTATAGAGGAAAGGTACGAGAAGTTTATACTCTCGAAAATGATCTGTTAGTAATGATCGCCACAGATAGGCTTTCTGCCTTTGATGTGGTTATGCCCAAAGGAATACCTTTTAAAGGGCAAATTCTCAACCAGATTGCTACGCGAATGCTGAAGGCAACTGAGTCTAAGGTGCCCAACTGGCTTATCGCGACTCCTGATCCTAATGTAGCAATTGGAAAAGCTTGCACACCTTTCAAGGTCGAAATGGTTATTAGAGGGTATTTAGCTGGGCATGCAGCTCGGCAGTATGCTGCTGGAGAACGCACCTTATGCGGTGTTGACTTACCCAGCGGAATGCGTGAAAATGATGCCTTTGATACACCTATTATCACTCCTGCTACCAAGGCAGAGCAAGGTCTTCATGATGAGGATATTTCTAAAGAAGGGATTCTATCAAAGGGAATTGTAAGCCCTGAAGACTATGCTGTGTTAGAACAATATACTCGAACGCTATTCGCTGAAGGTACTCGGATTGCCAAAGAACGAGGACTACTGTTAGTGGATACTAAATACGAATTCGGAAAAACACCACAAGGAGAGATCGTACTAATTGACGAGGTTCACACCCCAGATTCTTCGCGCTATTTTTATGCGGATACCTATGCAGATCTTCAACAGAAAGGCGAGCCTCAAAAGCAACTCTCCAAGGAATTTGTGCGTAGATGGCTAATAGAAAATAATTTTCAAGGGCTCGAAGGTCAAATCCTGCCCGAAATGACTGATAGTTATATTGATGGCGTCTCAAAGCGATATATTGAACTATATGAAGCTATTACTGGTGAAGGTTTTCTACCAGCCGACACCACTGATTTACATGCGCGAATAGAATCAAACATGTCTGCTTACCTGAAATTGTAGCGTTTGAACAAAAAAATCTGAAAAATTTGCAGAATATTTTTCAGAATCTATTTATTCTCAAGTAAATAGCGTTCCTTTGCAGCTGAATTTAATTTATTATGACTGGAACAGTAAAATTTTTCAATGAAACCAAAGGTTTTGGTTTTATTACCAATGACGAAACAGGAGAAGACGTGTTTGTACACGTAACCGCTTTACGTGGTCTTCGTATTAAAGAAGGAGACTCTGTTTCTTATCAAGAAGAGACCGGAAAAAAAGGTACTCAAGCCGCGAATATTGAATTGATCTAATTACATACGATATATTGCGTAAGACAAAAGCAGCCCTAGGGCTGCTTTTTTTATGTCTTTTAACTATCGAGCGCGCTCGAGCTGTTTTAGTGAGAATTACGCAACAATGGCTGTGCCATCGCTGCGTGAGTCCTTAGGGGGGTGCCT
>CAZUBV010000034.1:0-9551 GCA_964618875.1 uncultured Flavobacteriaceae bacterium | reverse complement strand
ACCACTCAAAACAAAACCGAGCGTTAGCTTAGCAGCTAAGCTTCCCGCTTTTTTCGTTTACCACAGCCATCGAGCATGCTCGAGCTGTGGTAGAGAGAATTACGCAACAATGGCTGTGCCATTGCTGCGTGAGTCCTTAGGGGGGTGCCTACCACTCAAAACAAAACCGAGCGTTAGCTTAGCAGCTAAGCTTCCCGCTTTTTTCATTTATCACAGCCATCGAGCACGCTCGAGCTGTTCTAAATGAAAAAACCGAGAGTCTTTTACAAAAGACTTTCGGTTTTGTTTTGAGTGGTAGCGAGGGGGGGAATTGAACCCCCGACCTCAGGGTTATGAATCCTGCGCTCTAACCACCTGAGCTACCTCGCCGTGTGGTTTTTTAAGAGGCTGCAAATATAGTTTTTTATTTTTTTTAATATCAACAAATTCTTTAAATTGCTCGGATAAGCTATAAGAAAATATGAGTGCTAAGAAGAAGTTTGAAATTGAGTTCGTGATTCATGCCTCACCGCAATTATTGTTCAATTATTTGTCGACACCGTCTGGACTTTCTGAATGGTATGCCGATAATGTGAATTCGAGAGGGGAGAAGTTCACTTTCATTTGGGATGAATCTGAAGAAGAGGCGCTTATGCTTAAAAGAAAGAGCGATGAGTATGTTCGGTTTAAGTGGTTGCATACTGAAGTTGATGATAGTTATTTTGAACTTCGCATTGTCGTTGATGAATTAACGAATGATGTAAGTCTATTTATCACCGATTTTGCTGAGGAGGATGAAGTTGAAGAATCTAAAATGCTTTGGGAGAATCAAATTGATGACCTTAAAAAGGTAATCGGTTCGGTCTAAGAATTCAGCTATGCTTTATTTTAATTCAAATGGCAGTCTTCTAAAAGAAGACGTGCTATTGTATGATTTTCATTCTGCGAGTACAAATTTCACTACCCGTGTGTATGAAATTGTACCACTTTCAGAACTTTCAGAACAAACTTTAGAACCGTACTATTTCAATGTGATGGCTTTTATGCGAGTCTATCGCATGCCAATACCCATATCGTATACCCTTGAGTTTTTTGTTGAACAAATTCAACAGGTTTTTGATCAGAATCGGGTATCTCTTGATGATTATTTTATCAAATGGGAAGTGGTGTTAATCGGACAGGAAAGTCATTTTTTTCTCAGTTTAAAACAAAAACCACAAATAAAATATATCGAGGAGCCTGCAGATGGTTTCGATTTGTTCAAAGATGCCTATTGGAATGCGGGTTTTGTATCGGGTATTCCATCAGTTACTCCATCCGTATTTAGTTTAGCGACTGGCTTTTGTAACGATCACCAGTTATCAGATGTGGCTATTATTAATGAGAGAAAAGAACTCGTTCACACATTGAAGGGTTTTCTTTTTCTAAGATTTGGCGAGGTGCTAAAAACCCCTTCTGAACAAACAGGAGTTTATCGATTGCAAGCGCGCAGCTCATTTCTAGACGCTATCGCTAAACAAGGTGCTTATGTTTTAGAACAAAGTGTTATGACACCCTTTGAGTTGCAACGAGCCGATGAATGCTTTATCTACAGGCCTGAAGGAGTGTTAGTGGGTGTACAGGGGTACCGAAAGAAACGATATGCTTTAGAAGCCGTGCAGTCGTTAAGAGTACTTGTCTAGTTATATTTAGGATTTTCAGGGGCATTCGCATAAAGGAGGTAATTACCTCCAAGTTCAATCATTTCATTCTTCCATAGCGTTTGGGCAGGAATCGAAATGATATCTTGCTTGTAACGGTTTTTCGTAACAATCCATGCGTCTTCATCTAGTTCTTCTTGTAACTGCCCGCTCTCCCAGCCTGAGTATCCTAAAAAGAATTTGAATTTACTAGCAGCGTCTTTATTAATGCTCAGGTAGTCTAATACATCTTCAAAACTGCCGCCCCAGTATAAACTGTTTCCAATTTTTATGCTTCCTTCAAAGGTATCTGCTATAGAATGAATAAAGTTGAGGTTATCAGGTTCTACAGGACCTCCATTAAAAATTGGAATACCCGCACTAGCCTCACTCACTAAATCTCTAAGCTGGTAATGCAGTGGTTTATTTAAAACAAATCCAACAGCCCCTTTTTTATGTACTCCGGAAAGTAAAACAACTGATCTTGAAAAGTGATAATCTTCTGAGAGTGAAGGATCAGCTACCAGTAAATCTCCAATGGCAATATTCATTGACCTTGATATAAAAGTTTTTCCATAAAAAACGGCCCCGTATGGGGCCGTGATAGCAATCTTACGTATTGTTAAGATTAGTTTACTGCGCTAGAAAGCTCAGCACCAGCCTTAAACTTAACCACTTTCTT
This sequence comes from uncultured Flavobacteriaceae bacterium, assembly GCA_964618875.1. Classification (GTDB taxonomy): domain Bacteria; phylum Bacteroidota; class Bacteroidia; order Flavobacteriales; family Flavobacteriaceae; genus UBA3478. Next base: position 7,211 of record CAZUBV010000034.1, on the reverse strand, counting down.
AGCAGCAATTTTGATTGTTGCTCCTGTCTGTGGGTTTCTTCCTTCTCTTGCTCCTCTTTCAGAAACAGACCAAGATCCGAAACCTACAAGAGATACACGATTACCAGATTTTAGAGAACCTTCTACGTTTCCAAGGAAAGACTCTAGTGCTTTTTTAGCAGCTGCTTTAGTAATGCCTGCGTCAGCAGCCATTGCGTCAATTAGTTCAGTTTTGTTCATAATTAATTTTAGATTAAGGGTTATGGTTTGATAACACTCAAATATAAGCGTAAATGCCGCTAAACCTAATGAATACGGGCGTTAAGCCTTATTTTGTTGATAAGTTTAGTGATTTATTAACAATTTGAGGCATAAAACAGCGGAAAATCAACGAATTATGCCCATTTATAACCACTTAGGTTCGAATTTCCATTCAAAAAGTCCGCAATTGAAACGCGCTTTTTTCCTTCTAATTGCCATTCTTGCACCTTAATCCATCCGTTTTTAAATCGGATGAGAATAGTTTTATCTTCAATAACGAGGGTGCCTTCTGGAGCTAACTGATCAAAATTACTTAGTTCTACAGACCACATTTTTACCTTTATCCGTTTTCCGTTAGGATGAACGAGTTCTCCATGTGCTGCCGGAAATGGATTTAAGGCATTAACTAATCGCTGGGCCTGAGATGTACTAAGCGATGGACTAAGTCTCGTATTTTCCTTAGTTAATTTAGGAGCTGATTTAAGATTTGTGTGATCGTCAGTTTGAGGGCTAGGTGTTAAGGTCGTATTTTCTAAACCTGTTATCGTTTCCATTATGAGTGCTTTTCCTAGTTCAAGGAGGGAATCGTGTAAACTTCCGCCAGTTTCATTTTTGCCAATGGTATAGCTTTTTGAAAGTAAAATACTACCTGTGTCGATCTGTTCATCGATGAGAAATGTAGTAAGACCTGTGACTTCTTCGCCATTGATTAGTGCCCATTGAATGGGTGCTGCACCTCTATACTGCGGCAGTAATGAGGCATGTAAATTAAAAGTTCCTATTCGTGCTGAGGACCAAATTGCTTTTGGTAGCATTCGAAAAGCAACTACCACAGCGATATCTATTTTTAATGCCTTGTAGGCCTGAACAAACTCTGGATTTTTTAAATCGGTTGGTTGCCATACCGTCAGGTCATATTCTTGGGCTAAGTTTTTGACCGCCGAAGAAGATAAGGTGCGTCCGCGTCCAGCAGGTTTGTCGGGAGCTGTTATCACCACAGAGATACGATAACCACTATCAATCAAGTGTTTTAGTTGAGCTGCGGCGAACAACGGTGTTCCAAAAAAAGCAATATTCATGGGGTGATCGGTGCTAATAGGGAGCGAATTTAGTGTTTTCCACAGGCTTAATGGCTTCAAGCTCTAGGAGTTCATTTATAGCTTCTGCTACACTGTTGGTTCCTAAACCGAAATATAAGGCAAGATCAGCGATTGATTGTGACTCAATCTGTAGTCTCTCTAAAAGTTGAGCGTGCGCTACTACTGAGGGCGCACAGTAATCACACTTTCCGCATGGGCGACTTTCCGCTCCAAAATAGGTGCTGATCAGTTGCATTTTACACCCATCTGCTGTTAGGTACGATTGCATCGAGCTGAATAAGTCCTTTTTTCGTTCTAGATGGACGTTGTGGTTTTTGTAGATGATTGATTTTGTATAGCTGTCCTCTCTAGGGTAGGAAAAATGAATAAGAAGTGATTCAGTAGGTGGTTTTAAACCGATCTTACCCGTTTTATGCGCCTCAGTCAGAGCAGTTATAAGCTCTTTTGTTGGGTTTTTACACTGCAATACCGTTTTATTTTGTGTGGCGCTCATCGTGTTAAGGATTCGTAACAGTTCCTTTTCTTCGGATGAGTTTGGGACAGAAAAATTACTCGGATTAAAATCAATGAGCCAAGTATCTTTAATTGGAAAATCTAAGGTTAGAATTCCGTATCGTTCCAAATTTTTAAGGCTTCTATATCCGAAAGACATATGAATTTTATACTTCTCACAAAACTCAGGTAACCCGATTTGAAAGGTGTCGCCTTGTTCATGTTCGGCAAGTTGAAGATGGGCAACTAGGTGTTTATAGACCTTAAAAAGCTCTGCTGTCGAGGGTTCGTTTTCGAGCGTTAATCGGGAGAGTTCGGATAGGCTTCGCTCGTTTAGTAGCAATTCGGCTGTTGCCTCCTTCTGGTCTCTACCTGCTCGACCTATTTCTTGGTAGTATTGAGCTAGATTTTCAGGTAAGTCATAGTGAATTACTTTTCGGACGGTACTTTTATCGATTCCCATTCCGAATGCACTGGTGCACACCATCACGCTAACACGAGAATTCATAAATAAATCAAGCCGTTTTGTTTTTTCATCTTCGGACAATCCTGCATGGTAGTAGGTACATGAAACACCCTTGCTGCATAGCCAATCACTAAGTTCTTCACAACGTTTTCTATGCCTCAAATAAATTAGTGCACTACCTGTTTTAAGATCCTGGAGTCGTCTTAATAACATTGATGCTTTATCTTCAAAATGAAAGAAACGAATACTCAGGTTAGAACGACTTACTGGGCCAACAATAATACTTGGATGTTCAAGTTGTAAACTTTGAATAATGTCGTCAACTACTTTTTTGGTTGCGGTTGCTGTTAAGGCAAGAATGGGAACATCTAAAAAAAATTCCTTTAACGCACCCAGTTTTCGATACGAGGGTCGAAAGTCATGACCCCATTCCGATATACAGTGGGCTTCATCTATTGCGATGAGTGAAATGGGTAGTTCTCTGAGTCGCCCAAGCACAAGCTTGTTTTCTAGTCGCTCAGGTGCTAAAAACACGAATTGATACCCGCCGTAGGCCAAGTTGTCTAGTCGCTGAAGCAGTGTGTTTTCTTGTAAAACCCCGTAAAGCCCCATGGCTTTTAAGCCTTTTGACTGTAACCCTCTTATTTGATCTTCCATTAAGGCGATCAGTGGAGAAATCACCACGCACAACCCCTTTACATACAAGGTGGGTAGTTGATAGCAAAGCGATTTTCCACCTCCGGTCGCTAGTAAGGTAAAAGTGTCTTTTTTTGAAAGTACACTTTCAATCGTCTTTAGCTGGAGGGGGTGAATGGACTCAATACCCCAATGTTTTAGTGCAAGCTGTTCTATTAACTGTTGGTTAATCAAAGGTTAATGGTGTTTAAAATAAAGTCTGCACGTTCTCGAACGCTTAATTGAGGAACAACTACAGGAGTATATCCGAAGTAAGAATACGCCTGTTGAAGTGCTTTATTTATATGTAAAACGCTTTTAAACGTTTCTAATCGGGTAGAATCAGGTATGTAAATTTTTTCCCACGGCTCAAAATAGAATACGTGAGTATATCTGTGGTCTCTGCATAGTTCTTCGAAATAGGTCGGATAGTCTTGATTGAAGTGTTTCATGTAACCTAATACATCTACCGTTCCACGATCAAAAAAACAAGGTGTATGTCGCGTTTGTTGTAACACTTCAAGACGGGCATTGAGTAGGTCTCGATTAAAAGGTATAGGATCGTCTAAAGCTTCAAGCGGATTTTCGTAAGTACCCGTTTTTTCTTCAAGAAGTTTTGCTGTATAGTCTCTAATTAACTCGTGTTCTACCCGATAGCCTCGATGTTCTAGTTCTGTAATAACACTTGTTTTTCCGCTTCCAGGAGCTCCGCTAAGTACTATTTTTTCCATTTACCCAATTAGCTTCGATATCTTTGCCAAAAATACACTTTAATGAGCACTACCTCTGCCGACGATTTTTATGCTAGTTTAAAAGAAAAGCTAGAACGAGAGTCTTTTTGGCCCTCTGTTTACTTGTTTAAGTTTATCGTAAAAACGAGCGATGATGCATTGCAAGCTGTGCAAGCGGTATTCGAAGATCAAAAACAGCATATTGAGTTAAAACCATCAAAAGCGGGTACATATACCAGTGTGAGTATTAAGACGATTATGGTCAGCCCGGATGCGGTTATTGAAAAGTATAAAATGGTGGGAAAAATTGATGGAGTGATCTCGCTTTAACCCAACGGATATGTGTATTTTGCAATCATTATGATTTTAGAGAGTTTAGAGAATTTACAATACAATACCGAACGAACCCCGCTTATCATTCCTGAAAACGGAAGACATTTTCAACAAATGGTAGACCATGCATTGCAGATAGTTGATCGCGATGAGCGGAATAAAGTTGCTCAATCGATCGTTGATATTATGGGGAATATGCACCCTCATTTAAGAGATGTGCCCGATTTTCAGCATAAGCTATGGGATCAATTATTCATAATGTCGGGTTTTGCTCTCGATGTTGATGCTCCTTTTCCAAAACCCTCGGCTGAGCTGTTAGCTCAGCGACCCGATCCGCTTCCTTATCCTCAAAACTTTCCCAAGTATCGGTTTTACGGAAACAACATCAAAAAGATGATAGACGTAGCTGTTGGTTGGGAAAATCCTGAAAAGCGCGAAGGATTCGCATACGCGATTGCCAATCATATGAAGAAATGTTACCTTAATTGGAACAAAGACACGGTTGAGGATCAGGTTATATTTGAGCATTTAAAAGAACTAAGTGGTGGGGTATTGGCCTTAACTTCAACAGATGACAAACTCACTGAAAGCGATGAGATCCTGAAAAATCGAGTTAATCGTCCTCAGAAATCAACTATACCCAGAAAGAACAATCATCGAAATAACCGTCAAAAAAAGAAGTAATCGATCATGGCAAGCTTTGTAATTGAAGGTGGATATCCGCTCTCCGGAGAAATTACACCACAAGGAGCAAAAAACGAAACCCTTCAAATACTTTGCGCAGTACTTCTCACGGCTGAGCGTGTAGTTATAGAAAACATACCTGATATTGTCGATGTAAATAAGCTCATTGACATTTTACGACGTCTGGGGGTTAGCGTCGAAAAACTTTCTGCTGACACCTATGCTTTTACCGCTGATAACATAGATCTAGAATACCTAGAATCGGAGGCCTTCAAAAAGGAAGGTGCGAGTCTCAGAGGCTCTATCATGATTGTAGGCCCAATGTTAGCTCGCTTTAAAAAGGGCTTTATTCCAAAGCCAGGAGGAGATAAGATAGGTCGTCGCCGTTTAGACACCCATTTTGAAGGTTTCATTCAGTTGGGTGCTCACTTTAGATACAATGAAAGAGAGTTTTTTTATGGTGTAGAGGCTGATCAGCTTATCGGATGTAACATGCTGCTCGATGAAGCCTCGGTTACCGGTACTGCGAATATTGTCATGGCCGCTGTATTAGCCAAAGGAACTACGACAATTTACAATGCCGCTTGCGAGCCGTATTTGCAACAGTTGTGCAAGATGCTCGTTCGTATGGGAGCAAAAATTTCAGGCATTGGCTCTAATTTGCTTACTATTGAAGGTGTTTCGTCTCTTAAAGGAACATCACATCGTATTTTACCTGATATGATCGAAATAGGCAGCTGGATAGGTCTTGCCGCAATTACCCGATCTGAACTGCGCATTAAAAATGTCGGATGGGAACATCTGGGTCAATTACCAAGAGTGTACAATCGATTAGGGATAACCCTTGAGCGAGATGGAGATGATATGCTTATTCCAGCCCATTCAGAAGGCTATGAAATACAATCCTTCATTGATGGATCACATATGACCATTGCTGATGCTCCTTGGCCAGGTCTTACACCCGATATTTTAAGCGTGCTCCTTGTTGTTGCTACTCAAAGTAGAGGTTCAGTCCTTATTCATCAAAAAATGTTTGAGAGTAGGCTGTTTTTCGTTGACAAATTAATTGATATGGGAGCACAGATTATTCTTTGTGATCCGCATAGAGCGACAGTAATTGGCCTTGATTTTAAAACACCACTTAGAGCCGCCAAACTTAGTTCGCCTGATATTAGAGCGGGTATGGCGCTTTTAATCGCTGCGCTTTCTGCTAATGGCACCTCTGAAATTCAAAATATTGAACAAATAGATAGGGGGTATCAATACATTGAAGATCGACTGCGATCGATTGGCGCAAAAATTACAAGAGTTAATTAAAGCGGTCGATTTAATAAAATATTTCGAACTTCACTAAAGAAAGGACCCGTAAGGTTACTTGCGCTCTTAAGCGCCTTTGAATCTTCGAAAAATGCGTTGATCTGGGATAGCTTTATTTGCGCAGACTGTGCTAGGTTTCCGTAATCATAGAAAGCCATGCTCCAGTTTCGAAATAACCGTTCGCCTTTTTCTTCAGCTTTAATGATATGTACCTGGTGATGTCTGGGATCTGATTCGATTAGTGAAAATAAATGGTGCACACGCTGTTTATCACCTTCGAGTAGTTGTAAAAACTTTCGATCGTGAAAAAGCAGACAGCCAGTAATGTCGTGCTCGGCATTAAAATCTCGAGCATCACTGAGCATTTGATATACCTCAGCGTTGCCAAAGCTCTCCTTAGCTACCGAGCGATAGATTAGGGAAAACATAGGTTAGGTTGTGTTTTAAAGGTAGTCTAAATAATTGATTATCAATTATTTTTCAGCAAAAATTGTTTTGCCGTCTGGATAGGTTGCAAATCGAATTGCTTCTGGTCCGTGGGTGTATTCTGCTTCAGGCCACGGCCATCCTCCGAATTCAGTAATGCGATACTTTGCAATAACCGATTCAATTTCATGAGCCTCATTCATGACAAATGGTCCGTACTTCGCAACCGGCTCACCGATGGGTCTTCCTTGCATCAAAATAAGAGAAGCCGGACGTTCACTGTTGTTTATAAGGGTACACTGCTCACTTGCTTCTAAACGTATACCTTGATTTTCTGAGAGCGTTTGGGCATCGATAGTAAGCTGATCGCCTTGATAGAAAAATAGGTTTCTAGCTATTCCGTCAGCCACCTCTTCGAATGTGAAACGGGCATTAGGGGCAATTATGAGTTGTGCGATAACCACATGGTTTAACTCATTACTTGCCCATGAGTTTGGAGGTGATTTTAACTGTTGCTTTCCGTTCCAATTTCCGTAGACTAGTCGAACAAACACCCCCTTGTCTTCCCACTCTGGTATTTCGTGAGACCAGATCATGTCGAAATGCGGATCAACATACTTAGATTCTTTCGGAAGATTCAGCCATATCTGAAAGAGCTCGAGCTTATTTTCACCATCAGTATTAAGTAACGGAAACATTTCGCTGTGTTGAACGCCGCTTCCAGCAGTCATCCACTGCACATCGCCC
>CAZUBV010000033.1:10029-12444 GCA_964618875.1 uncultured Flavobacteriaceae bacterium | reverse complement strand
ATGGTGCCTAATTTGGCTACTGGGGTTTGGGTAGGTGCTGAAGATCGATCGGTGCACTTCGATAATATAACCTTCGGCCAGGGTGCTACAATGGCTCTTCCGATTTGGGCTAATTATATGCGGAAGAATTACACCGATTCTATTGGGGTTTCTGCAGATGATTTTGCGCGACCCGAAGGGTTAAAATTGAATCTGAATTGTAATGAAACGATTCTTCGAGAAGAAAAAATCGAGGACCTAGAGACTTTTGATTTCTAGGCCCTTCGAAAGATGTAGTTAATCGCGCAGGTTTTCTTCAGAACTGATGCGTGGCGATGGCAGTGATTCAAAGCCCATATTGTAGAGTGTGAATCCAAAAACGTCGGCATATTGCTCGATAGTTTTACTTACCGGAGTTCCTGCACCGTGACCAGCGTCAGTCTCAATGCGAATGAGTGTTGGCAGGGTTCCTGCCTGCTTTTTCTGTAATTCGGCGGCGAATTTAAAGCTATGTGCGGGTACCACTCGATCGTCATGATCCCCTGTGGTGATTAAGGTTGCAGGGTAATTCACTCCCTCTTTTACATTGTGTACCGGCGAGTATTCTTTTAAATAGTTAAACATCTGCTCAGAGTCTTCTGCTGTGCCATAATCGTATGCCCAGCCTGCTCCAGCGGTGAAGGTGTGGTATCTAAGCATGTCTAATACTCCAACAGCCGGAAGCGCAACGCGCATTAGATCAGGTCTTTGTGTGAGAGTGGCGCCCACGAGTAGTCCTCCGTTCGAGCCGCCTCGTACAGCTAGATAGTCGCTAGAGGTGTATTTTGAATCGATCAGGTACTCTGCCGCGGCAATGAAATCGTCGAATACATTTTGTTTTTGAAGTTGTGTACCGGCTATGTGCCATTGTTTTCCGTACTCACCTCCTCCGCGAAGATTAGGTACTGCATAAATACCTCCAAGGTCCATCCAAACCGCATTAGCTGTGCTAAAAGAAGGGGTCAGGCTTACGTTAAAACCTCCATAGCCATATAAGATAGTAGGGTTGTTACCGTCTTTTTTAATCCCCTTTTTATAGGTAATCATCATCGGAATTCGCGTTCCGTCCTTAGAGCTATAAAATACTTGTTCAGAGATGTATTCAGAAGGATCAAAATCGATTGCGGGACTCCAGTACAGCTCAGATGCACCAGATGTTACATCGTAAGTGTAGCTGCTTGAAGGGGTGTTGTAATTGGTAAAGGAGTAGTATAAAACGGTGTCTTCGTTTTTACCCCCAAGACCTCCGACACTGCCTAACCCGGGAAGCGCAACTTCTCTAACGAGCTCTCCAGAGTAGGTGTATTGATAGGCTTTAGATAGCGCATCAACCATATATTCTGCAAAGAGGTATCCACCACCCGTATTAATACTAAGTACATGTTCCATTTCTGGAATGATCGTCACCCAATTGTTGAGGTCAGAGAGCGTTGTAGAAACTACTTTGCGGTTTGGAGCATCAAGATCTGTGGTAAGATAGAAGGTCTCTCCGCGGTTGTCGATTGGGTAGGTATCCGAATCTTCGTGATCTAAAATAGTTTGTATCGGTGCATTTGGCTTGCGCAGATCTTGCACAAATAGCTTGTTGCCAGAGGTGGTGTTCGAAGCGGTGATAAAGAGAAAATTTCCGTCTTCGGTAACTGATCCTCCGATATATCTGTGTTTTTCACCGGGAGCTCCTCCAAAAATCAATTCATCATTTTGTTGGGCTGTACCTAGTTTGTGATAATATAACTTGTGTTGGTCGGTTTTAGCAGAGAGCTCGCTTCCGTCGGGTTTATCATAACTCGAGTAGTAGAAGCCATCAGCGTTTTTCCACGAGACACCGCTGAATTTTACATCCACGATTGTGTCTTCTATCTGTTTGCGAGTTTCAGTATCGATAACAATGATTTTTCGCCAATCGCTACCGCCCTCTGATATGCTGTAGGCGGCTAACAAGCCATCTTTCGTGAAGCTCAACCCAGCGAGAGATACGGTTCCGTCTTCTGAGAATGTATTCGGGTCTAGGAATACCTCAGCCTCTGTATCATTGGTTAATTGTCTATATAATACCGATTGATTTTGTAGCCCGTCATTTTTGTAGAAATAGGTGTAGCGACCTTCCTTGAAAGGAGTCCCAACTTTCTCATAGTTCCAGATTTTGGTCAGCTTCTCTTTTAGCGCCTCACGATAGGGAATTTGGTTTAAAAACCCATAGGTCACCTCGTTTTGACGCTTTACCCAGTCGGAGGTTTCTTCGCTCCGATCATCTTCGAGCCAGCGGTACGGATCTTCAACTACAGTTCCAAAAAAGGTGTCTGTTACAATTCTTTGCTCGGTTTCGGGATAGGTAAGTGCCATAGAAGCGGGTTTCGAAGTACAGCTAGTTACTCCAATGTAAAGAGCTGTTATCGA
>CAZUBV010000033.1:0-9929 GCA_964618875.1 uncultured Flavobacteriaceae bacterium | reverse complement strand
AATTAAACGAGACCTGCAGCCAATAAATGTTCGGCGATTTGTACGGCATTCGTGGCAGCACCTTTTCTAAGATTATCAGCTACAATCCATAGGTTCAGGCTATTTGGTTCAGAAGGATCGCGGCGGATACGACCGACAAAAACCTCGTCTTTTCCGTGTGCCTTGTAGGGCATTGGGTAACTGTTCTCTGACGGATTGTCTTCTATAATAATCCCTGGTGTTTCAGAAAGTAAACGGTATACCTCTTCGAGGTTAAAGTCATTTTCGAACCTTACGTTTACTGATTCTGAATGTCCTCCAGCAGTAGGAATTCGAACCGCAGTAGCGGTAATTTTTATGGAGTTGTCTGATAGAATTTTTAGCGGCTCAGTCATAAGTTTCATTTCTTCTTTTGTGAATCCATTTTCTTGGAATACATCACAATGAGGTAAAGCATTACGATAAATAGGGTGCGGATAAGCGCGCTCTGGGTTTAGGCCTTTTTCTTCTTCTTCTAGTTGTCGCACCGCGGCAACACCTGTTCCCGATACGGATTGGTAAGTAGAAACTACCACTCGATTAATTTGATAGGCTTTATGCAGGGGTGCTAGGGCTAACACCATTTGAATGGTTGAACAGTTTGGATTGGCAATAATGTAGTCGTTTGCTGTTAGCTCATCTGCGTTGATTTCAGGTACAATGAGTTTGTGGTCAGGACTCATACGCCATGCAGAGGAATTGTCGATCACACGCGTTCCAACGGCAGCAAATTTAGGAGCCCACTCAAGAGAGGTTCCTCCTCCGGCTGAGAATAGTGCAATATCAGGCTTTTGGTTAATGGCATCTTGTAGGCCAATTATCGGTATTTGTTTATCGCCAAAGGCTATTGTTTTTCCGACTGAGCGTTCAGATGCCACCAGTAGTAGCTGATCAAACGGAAAATTGCGCTCTTCGAGCACTTGAAGCATTACGGTTCCAACAAGGCCAGTGGCCCCAACAACAGCGATTTTCATTAATAAAGATTTATAAGTTGCCGCAAAGGTAATTGGAGGTGACAAATTATTTGCATAACAAAATGTTATAATTATAACACTAGTCTACAAATACTCTCGGAATTCGCGATCCAATCCCTGTTAGTAGCTCGTATGAGATGGTATTAGACGATTTCGCTAAGCTGCTTGCACTACTCTGGGGACCTAATATAATTACTGGGTCTCCGACTTTGGCGTTAATTGAACTGATGTCAACCATAAATAGATCCATACAGACCATGCCGACAACTTTAGCCCACTTACCACCTACCCATACTTGCCCTTTACCATTCCCTAAGTCTCTAGTAAAACCGTCTGCGTGACCGATGGGGATTGTGGCCACAGTCATCTCCTCAGTAGCAATAAAGAGTCTATTATAACTCACCGATTCGCCCGGACTCACCTTTCTGATAGCAGATATTTGAGTGTATAGCGTACTGATAGGCTTTAGGTTGTTATCTAAAATCGGATCGTTAGCGTAACCGTGAAGTGCAATTCCGGAACGTACCATGTCGTAGCAAGCCGTTGGGTAATTCAAAATACCGGAACTGTTGAGTGCGTGTTTTTTGAGCGTTATACCTAAAGTTTTTTCTAATTCAGCCACGGCATGTTCAAACAGATCTAGCTGTTGCAGCGTAATGGCTTTTAGGGTAAGGTCTTCACTTCCGATAAGATGGGTCATACCCCATTTCAGATTAAGGACGGGTGATGATTGAATAAGCTTAGCAAAAGCAGCAAGCTCTTCGGGACGCACCCCCAGCCGATTTAGTCCGGTGTTAATGTTCACATGTACCTCAACCATGGCTGAGGTGTTTTGACAGTAGTTGATCAAAGCCTGGGTGAAATCAATAGAATACAGAGCGAGTTCGAGCCGGTAGGTGATAGCGTCTGCCAAATCTTCGATCTGTGCATGTAATACAAGAATAGGGAGTTGTATTCCTCCTTGCCGCAAAATAACCCCTTCTGAAACATAGGCGACACAAAGGTAATCAGCGCCTAAGTGTTCTAATTGCTGGGCGAATTTGAGAAGATCGGTCCCGTATCCGTTTGCTTTGACTACGCCCATAAAGGCGACGCCTTCTCCCGTTTTGCTTTTGAGAAAATTAAAGTTATGGGATAAAGCCGACCGGCTTATTTCAAGACGAGTTTTAGCGGTCATTTCGCTTTTTTTCTTCTTTTATAGCCCTGTTAAAGGCGGCTCTGCTCAGTGGCTCGTACTCTTGATTTTCTCCAAGAAGGACCAGACTGTCGCCAGAAGCTATACGGTGGGAATAATGAGCAAGATTTCCGGTACGCTTACAAATAGCATGTACTTTCGTTACGTATTCCGCAGTAGCCATCAGGGCTGGCATAGGGCCAAAGGGATTTCCTTTGAAATCCATATCAAGGCCGGCTACAACAACTCTAATACCCCTATTGGCCAAATCGTTGCAGACAGTTACAATCTCATTGTCAAAAAACTGAGCCTCATCTATGCCAATCACATCACATCCGTCGGCCAATAATCGGATATTCGCCGCAGCCGGTACAGGGGTAGATCTGATCTGGTTGTCGTCATGAGAGACGACCATATTCTCATCGTAACGCGTATCGATAAGAGGTTTAAAGATTTCGACTTTTTGTTTAGCGATTTTTGCTCGCTTTAGCCTGCGGATAAGTTCTTCGGTCTTTCCAGAAAACATCGATCCGCAGATCACTTCGATCCAGCCTGAGGGTTCGTTTGGGTTTACGGGGTTTTCGAGAAACATGCCTTTTTGAGTATCCGACCAAAAATAGGAAGATTTAACGCCGATAACTAGGCACCTCTCAGTTTTTAGGTTGTATTTTTATCTAAAATTGATCCATGAAAATCCCTCAATTCACCTCGTATTTTAGTCTAGCTTTTTCTAGGCGCTTTGAGCGTATTGCAGATCGAGTTTTGTCAAGGTCAAAGGCAGTACCTGAGCGCAATCCACAATCTGAGGATCTCACTACACCAGGAATAGATACGATTAAGAAGCTTGTTACCGAAATTGAAAAATAAGATGAGCGGAAAGCTGTATGTTGTACCCACGCCTATCGGAAATCTAGAAGACATTACGCTTCGAGCCTTACGAGTACTAAAAGAAGTGGATACAGTTCTGGCAGAAGACACTCGAGTTAGTCTTAAATTATTGAACCATTTCGAGATCTCTGTAAGCGTATTCGCCTACCACCTAAACAATGAACACCACACCACCCAAAAGTGGATTGATAAGCTACAAAACGGAGCGACGATAGCCCTAGTAAGCGACGCAGGTACCCCGGCGATATCAGATCCTGGGTTTTTATTGGTTCGCGCTGCCATTGCTGCAGGTGTTGAGGTAGATTGTTTGCCGGGTGCTACAGCTTTTGTACCTGCACTAGTACTAAGTGGACTACCCTGTGATCGGTTTATTTTCGAAGGGTTCTTACCTCCCAAAAAAGGCAGAGTTAGTCGATTAGAAGCACTAGCCGCACAATCCAAAACAGTAGTTCTTTATGAGTCACCACACAAACTACTTAAAACACTTACGCAGTGTGCCGAATTTTTTGGAGGGGATCGTCCGGTAAGCGTCTCAAGAGAACTTACCAAACTATATGAACAAACACTTCGAGGAACCCTCTCAGAAATGATCGATTATTTCACCCAAAATACACCTAGAGGTGAGTTTGTTCTGGTGATCGGACCTGAACAAAAATTACAGGATTAACGCGTATCTTTAGGGTTTTAAAAGACGCCACTTTACCCCATGCAAAATCACATTAGCACTACCTGGAAGGGCGGTATGCTCTTCGAGACCAATAGCCTTACCGGCAAAACATTTTTTATCAATGACGGCAGTGTAGATACGGAACATTCTCCTGTAACTCCCAAGGCACTTATGCTTTCGTCTTTAGCTGGATGTTCTGGCTTGGACGTCGCTTCTTTAATTGATAAGATGAAGCTAAACGTTGCTGGTTTTCGTATTGAAACCATTGCCGAGCTTACCGATGAGCACCCGAGAACCTATCACAACGTTCGCATTGAATACCATTTTGAAGGCGATTCTCTCGATGAAACTAAGCTTCAGCGTTGTGTAGACCTTTCGGTTGAGAAGTATTGCGGAGTAATGGAGATGTTCAGACAGTTTGCTGCGCTCGATATCGCTACAATTTTTCACCACAAGACGGCTTAAATGCAGTGGATACAGCGTCCAAAAGGCGAGACTGATTGGGTTTCTGCCCTTCATGAGGCGTTTAATCAGGACCCAACAAAGCCCTTAGAGTTAGCTGTATCAAAGCTGCTGGTAAGTCGCGGAATAAAACGTTATGACGAGGCCCTAGCGTTTTTCAACCCTGCTAAAACAGCACTACACGATCCGTTTTTAATGCGAGATATGGCTAAGGCCGTTGATCGTATCGAGGCAGCCTTAACTGCCGAGCAGCGGATTCTTGTCTTTGGCGACTATGACGTCGATGGCACTACTGCCGTAGCCTTAATGTATTCTTACTTAGCGAGTCGTGGCGCAGAGGTAGCCTATTATATTCCTGATCGTTATCTCGAAGGGTATGGGCTTTCAAAAAAAGGCATTGACTTTGCAAGTGACAATGAGTTTTCCCTTCTCATTGCTCTTGACTGCGGAGTAAAATCGGTTGATGAGGTAGCTTATGCAAATTCACTAGGAGTCGATCTAATCATTTGCGATCATCATACCCCTGGTGCCCTACTGCCAGAAGCCGTTGCGATTCTGGATCCAAAACGACCCGATTGCCCCTATCCGTTTAAAGAACTCTGCGGATGCGGGGTAGGCTTTAAACTCGTTCAAGCCCTAGAGCAATCAAAGCAGAGCGGACTCGATACTATTTTGCATCTAACCGACTTGGTAGCTGTAGCTATTGGGGCAGATGTGGTATCAGTGATGGGCGAGAATCGAACCCTAGCAACACTCGGGTTAACTGCGCTTCGAACCTATAAACGCCCCGGATTTGTTGCACTCCTTGGCAAGGAAAACCTGAATGATCTTAGCCTTACCGACCTTAATTTTTCATTAGCTCCAAAGATTAATGCTGCGGGTCGCATGAAGCATGGGGCTTATGCCGTGAGTCTAATGCTTACCGATACGTTTGAGCACGCGTCTGAAGAGGCTAAGGCGATAGAAGCGTTTAATCTTGAGCGAAGAGCTACTGATCAACTGGTGAGCGAAGAAGCCTTGGCTCTGGTCGAGAGCTTAGGAGAAAATGATCGGTATACAACTGTAGTGTACCAACCTCATTGGCATAAGGGAGTAATTGGTATTGTTGCCTCGAGACTAATGGGTACCTACTATCGACCGACGCTGGTGTTCACCAAAAGCGGCGATGTACTTGCTGCATCGGCTCGTTCGGTTCAGCAATACGATATTTATGCTGCTATCGAAGCTTGTTCTGAATACCTGATACAGTTTGGAGGTCATGCTTATGCAGCCGGACTTAGCGTCTTAGAAGAACAGTATGAGGCCTTTAAAGTCGCTTTCGAATCGCATGTTAGGCAGACGATCTCAGAGACTCAGCTCGTACCGAAAATTTACTACGATTTTGAGCTAGACAATACCCATCTCAACACGCGGTTTCATCGAATTTTAAAGCGCTTTGAGCCTTTTGGGCCAGATAATCCGCAACCAGTTTTTAGGATGAATGCTATAGTCCTCGAAAAAGCGCGCACTATGGGTTCTGAGTCTGCTCACCTAAAAGCGGTTTATCGAGGGATCGATGTTGTTGGGTTTAGACTCGGAAAGCATATCGATTTATGCACGAAACCAGTGGATATATTGTTTACCCTTGACCTCAATCATTGGCAAGGGAGTACGAGTTTACAGCTGAAACTAAAGGATGTTAAACAATCTCTGGGAAACTAATTTCAGGCTTTAGACTTTCTAAGCTAATGTTCCCATTCTCCATAACGGCAAAGCTGTCGTACTGAATCCAGTCGCCGGTATTGAAGTAGAAGCTGTTATTGGGTAGGTGCACCCGCATGGGATAGTGACGATGCCCGAAAAGGAAGTAGTCAAAGTGAGTTTCTTGTAGTTTTTTTTCACAGTAGGCTATGAGCCATTCGTTCTCACGTCCCTTGAAGGTGATGTCTTCACTTCCTGAAATAAGCTTGTTATTTAGTGAAGTTGTTCGTCCTAATCGAACGGCAAAATTCGGATGTAGTCTAGAGAAACACCATTGGGCCAGCGGATTTGTGAACAATCGCTTCATTCGTTTATAGCCCTTGTCTCCGGGGCCAAGACCATCGCCATGACCAATAAGGCATTTCTTGCCGTGTAGCTCAAAAACTTGAGGATGATGAAATACCGGAATACCGAGTTCAGTCTCAAAATAATCGCCCATCCATAGATCGTGATTCCCAGTGAAAAAGTAGATCTGAATCCCTGAATCTTTAAGTCGTGCTAAGGTGCCCAAAACTCGTGTGAATCCGCGCGGAACGACTTCTTTGTACTCATACCAGAAATCGAATAGATCGCCTAGAAGAAATAGCGCCTCGGTTTTACCCTTTAGATTCTCGAGCCATGATACAAAGCGTAATTCTCTGTCTCGGCTACTTTGCTTATCTGGAGCCCCAAAGTGCTGATCGCTTGCAAAGTAAATGGGTAATGCACTTTCTATTTTATGCATTCTTTCGGTTTTTGAATGCGGTTAATATCGCCCGTGCGTTGGGGGTTAGCGCTAGCGCGCCGGAGGCCGCTGCGCGCTCATATAGTAGGGTTTCGAAATGCTGTGTTCCTTCCCAAAGCGAAGTTTTTAACGCAGCAAGGGCATCCGGACTAAGTGTCGATAGTTGCGCTGCTTTTTCGTTAAGTGCGGAATCAAGTTCGCCTATAGAACTATATACCGATTGGTATAAATTATTTTTCCTCGCCCAATCTGCCGAATGCCATAGCGAAGGGCTGAGCGAAAATTCAGCCATTGCACCTACCCCAATTTTTCGAGTTATAGCGGGCTCGATTACTAGCGGAGCGATACCGATACCAATTTCAGAAAGCTTGACACTTGCATTTTCGGTTGCTAGGCAGTAGTCACATGCCGCTATTAAACCAACTCCTCCGCCTACAGCTTTGGCCTGGATACGACCTAATACCAGGGCTTTTGAACGTCGAATAGCTAGAATTACCCGCGCGAATCCACTAAAGAAGTCCGTCGCTTCTGTCTGATTTTGCAAAGCAAGAAGCTCGTCGAAATTTGCCCCAGCGCAGAAAACAGACTCGCCTGTTGAGGCTAGTATCAAAACAGAGATTCCTGATTCGCTTGCTGTATCAATAGTATCCGCAAGAGTATTGAGCATCTCAAGGGTCATCGCGTTCTTTGCAGGATGGCCAAAGGTGATTCGTCCGATGGTTCCGCTTTGTTTGAATTCTAACGTATAGTCGCTCATGGTATCAAAGGTATCAATATCCTAGAGAAGCTTCTCGTAGCAATGAAAGGGGTAAGGACTTTTTTGTTCGAAATACACATCGCCTAGCTTTTTATATCCTCGGGACTCATAGAGTCTATTGTTTTTGATGTTTTTTGAAAACGTATCTAGACGAACCGAAATAGCTCCTGCCGATTTAAGCGACTGCTCTGCAAAGTCAAGTAGCGCTGAGGCATGACCTTTGCCTTGATATAAGGGGTGTACACATAGCCGGTGCAGGTATCCGTTTGTCGCATCGGGTGTTAACCACTGAATAGGCTCGTAGATCGCGTCTTTTTTAGTAGAAATTGCAATTGCCCCAATAATCTCAGCGTCTATTTCGAGTACATAGAGCTCATGATTTTTTTGATCGTTCTCAAAAGCGGCTCTCGAGGGATAGTTTTCATTCCACTGAAAGATTCCTTGACTGCATAAATGGTCAGCGCACGCTCTAGTGATTTCTAGAATAGTAGAAATATCGTTAAAGGTTGCAAATCGGATCATCGCTTTATTTCATTGCCAATTTAACGAAGCCTTTGCAATTTTATAGGGTGTGGTAATAGTATCTTTGATCTAGATATCCACTTATTAATGAAAAAGTTACTCTTTCTATTGGTTTTTTTGGGCACAACGGGTGTTGTGTTAGGTCAGCAGACCATTCGCGGAACGTTAAGTGATACGTTTTCTCCCCTTCCGTTTGGAACGATTCAAAACCTATCTCAGAATACTTCGGTAAAGACTGAAAATGACGGAAGCTATTTGATTGAAGCATTCGTTGGAGATCGCATTGAATTTTCTTTTCCGGGAAAGCGCAGTTTGGTGTTCACGGTTGAGGATACCACCAAGATCTTAAATGTGCAACTTGAGGATGAAATCACGGCACTCGATAATGTTGTGGTTACTCGGCAGGGTCAAAAAACACTGAAGGAGTTGTACAAGGAGTACAATTCGAACCCTAATATTGTAAAAACAATTTTCGGCTATTTAGACGCTGAGGCGGCTAGTTTCCCCATCCGAATGATGAATGAAACCAACATGGTGCAGGCTGGTGGCGACTTAGCGACCATGATTCGAGGACGATTTCCTGGGGTGCGAATCAATAATGACGATTTAGGGACACCGCAAATATTTTTACGCGAAACCGCTAGTTTTACTGCAGTACCTGCGGGATACGATATTGATAATGTTCTTTACGATACCTATCCAACCTGGCTTGACGCTAATAGTATTTTTAGAATAGCGATTATTCCATCTCGAGCGGCTAACACGCGATACGGCTCGTTTGGCGCTGGCGGAATGATCATCATTAACACGATGAATTCAAATGTTCATCCGGTCGGAGAAGATGGAAAACCCATTGATCTAGCCCTAGTCGATGACAACAAATTTAATGAGACGGTCCTGAGCCCAGAGCAGGTTTTGAAAACTCGGACCCCTCAATCTCAATTGATAGCATCTTTTGAGCATTCTTTAGATCTAATTGCGTTTTTGAAGGAGCGCTCCGATGTGCTAAACTCGTATGATTTATTGACAGGGCTCGACAAGGTTTATCAATTAGCAAGTGCCGCCGATTTTGAATTTTTTGTCGACCACTACCTAGGGCGTTTTAGCTCTAATGCCCCCGCCCTAAAGGCCTTAGGCTACTATTTACAGTCTATAGGTGAGTCGACCCGTGCTCTTGAATCGTTTAAGCAAGTACTTAAGTTGCGTTCGAATTATTTGCAGTCTTATCTAGATCTTGCCGACAGCTATGAGGCACTTAAGCAGTATAACAAATCGCTTTCGCTTTATGTACGCGCTCAAAACTTGGTCAAATCGGGCTTTATCGTTGGCTCTGAAGCCTCAAGTACTTTACTGTCTTTTGACAGAAGTTTTGATTCCTTCTTAAAACGCTACCAAGGAGAATTTGAGGCAATAGCCTCAGATTTTGAATCGGCTGAGCCAGGAACCGAGATCACGGTATACTTTGATGAAACCGAGACAGAATTTGAGCTGTATTTTGTGAATCCCGAAAAACGGTACTTCAAGACGACCTATAGCACGGCTTCTGATCTTGACCTTATCAACCAAAATAAATCACTCGGACTTACTGCCTTAGAATTTTTTATTGACAGTAACCTAAGGGGCAAGTGGGACGTTTATGTGCGCTATTTCGGAAATAAAAAAGAGACCCCTTCGGCTATACAAGTCGTGTCGCGTTCAACCTATCCTACACCTCAAGGCGCTCAGAAACCCGCTCCTTCTTATCTTTTTAGCATACTTACCTCAAAAGATCAACTAGTGCACTTGGGTAGCTTAATGAATTAACACCATTTTCATTATCTTGCGCCCTCTTTCGGGGGATTAGCTCAGTTGGCTAGAGCGCTTGCCTGGCAGGCAAGAGGCCACCGGTTCGAATCCGGTATTCTCCACCATACACAAACCCTTGTTATCACTATAAACCCCAGTTAAATACCGGGGTTTTTCTTTTTCTTATATTTTTTGAGCTGCAAGGTTTTTACAAGGTT
>CAZUBV010000032.1:5965-12602 GCA_964618875.1 uncultured Flavobacteriaceae bacterium | reverse complement strand
CGAGATAAGGAATTAAAGTGAGGTGAACTACCATAGCATTTTGCTCACCTAGCTCATATAGCAATTGACGCACTGATTCGATATACGGTAATGATTCGATATCTCCTACAGTCCCTCCTATTTCAGTAATCACTATGTCGTAAGCACCCGAGTTACCCAGTATTTGAATTCGATCTTTTATTTCATTGGTAATATGAGGTACGACTTGAACCGTCTTGCCTAAAAAATCACCACGACGTTCCTTTTCAATTACACTTTGATAAATTCTACCGGTAGTTACATTGTTTGCCTGCGAAGTAGGCACATTCAGAAATCGCTCGTAATGCCCTAAATCCAAATCAGTTTCAGCGCCGTCATCTGTCACATAACATTCACCGTGTTCGTAAGGGTTCAACGTCCCTGGATCGACATTGATATACGGATCTAATTTTTGAATGGTGGTTCGATACCCTCTAGCTTGAAGTAATTTCGCTAACGAGGCAGCAATAATGCCCTTACCTAAAGATGAGGTAACCCCGCCCGTAACGAAAATGTATTTAGTCGACATGTGAAATTTTTCTCTTACGGGGTATAAAGGTACAAACTTATGACTGAGCGGATACCATATCTTGTGTATCTTTTGGAATAAATTAAATCGGAATGAAACGAAGATCTTTTCTAACAAAAGCCCCAATACTTGCGGCTGGGGCCTCAATAACTACATCACTCTTGCATGCGCAGCCAAAAGAGGCTAAACATTCCATAAACCATTCAGTTGCCCGCTGGTGCTTTTCAAGCTTTTCACTCGACCAGCTACTACCTCGATTAAAAGATCTCGGCATTCATTCAATTGATCTTATCGCACCTGAGGAGTTCCCAATATTAAAGAAATACGATTTTAATTGCAGTATGTGCGAAGGAGCTGCTATTAGCCTCACCGAAGGCTGGAATCGCCCCGACTTACATGATGTACTTGTAAAACGATACACAGAGGTAATCCCAAAAGTAGCCGATGCAGGTTTCAAAAATCTAATCTGTTTTAGCGGAAATCGTTTGGGAATGGACGATTTGGTGGGGCTTGAAAATTGCGCCATAGGGCTTGAAAAAATCCTTCCTCTTGCAGAAAAATTTGGAGTTGTACTTCAAATGGAATTATTCAATCAAATCAACCACCCTGACTACATGGCAGATTCAAGCCTATGGGGAGTGAGCCTGTGTAGACGATTAGGCAGTGATCATTTTAAATTACTATTCGACATTTATCATATGCAGATTCAGGAAGGGAATATCATTGATAGCATTCGTAAATACCACTCTTATTTTGGTCATTACCATACTGCTGGGGTCCCGGGAAGAAACGAAATTGAAGAAAACCAAGAACTGTACTACCCTGCGATCATGAAAGCAATAAACGCAACTGGTTATACAGGATATGTAGCCCAAGAGTTTATTCCTACCCGTGAGAACCCTTTTGAATCACTTCGGAAAGCTATCGAAATTTGTGATGGAACTGCTAGCTATTGAAACGATTTAAAGCGAAGGTATAGCTCACAAGAATCAACCTGATCATTCTCGAAATTAGTATCTCCAATCGATTCAGCTTCTTTTTGAAGCTCAAGTTCGAACAATTTATAGGCTTCAGGTCGCCACTGTTTTTCTTTGGCCAGTAAATAATCACAAAACCAGTGCTCCGAAATTATAGGCCAAGTCTCTACAGGATCAGTTGAACTATCAACTGTAGAATAGTTCAGGTTAGAAATTTTAGCAAGTTTGAACTGGCTATTAACAAAATCATTTTCGGAATAGGTCGTATAATCAATAGTAGAGGTGCTATAGGTCTGGGGAAGTAAAACACGATCTACATCATTGGTACTATTTGTAGCGACACGTAATACAAAATCAAGCGTAAGGTCAAAGGCTCGGGCAGTCATGATATCCGGAACGAAGCCATAATAAGATTCAAATGACTCGATAAACGCATCGGACGGCAGCCCAAAAGTTTCAGGAAACGTAAACCTTAGGGTCGAGAGATGTGTAGGATCTACTGGTGACTCGTAATAAGCCGATGAAGCTGTGGTAGTAAACATTCGCATCCGCTTTACAGGCTCTGACTCGATCCCGCTTAGAATTGAACTTACCGACGCCGCTAAACTAGGGTTTTTGGTCTCTAAAAAAGTCCAGTTCGGGATTATTGAATCGATAATAGAGTCTCGAAAAGACTGAACATCAGTAATCGAAACATTTTTATACAGCTCAACCGTTTTGGCTTCTAAAAAGCGATTCTTAATGGCAGCAGCAGCTTCGCGATGCTGATCATCAGCCACAATAAAAACTCGCTCGCCTTGGTAAGTAGCCATTGCGTACTCTAAAAGCTCGCTTCTGATTTGCTCCTCTGAGGGATTTCCAAAAAAGACAGCACCCTTCAATCCTTCTTCCGGAGACATTAGTGGTGCTAATATAGGAAGTGTATCGTTCGTTATGCCTCCTGTAAACGCTTTAAACACTCTAGGACTCAACGGCCCAACTACTAAATCGTAGTTGAGTGGGTTAGCAGCTGTCCACTGCTCAATGTACTGATGGTCTAAACGAGTATCTAAGGCGGTAAGAGCGACCTCTATTCCTAATGTTGCAAGTGAATCTATAGCATACTGCACTCCTTGGTAAAAGGATAAGGCCACTTTCATATCTCTACGCGCATCGATAAGGCGAACTAACGATAACGTATCTATAAGACTATTAGGAACAACAATTGAATCGCCTGTTATTGAATCAATCTCAACACCATCTTTTTTAGGCATCAAATCGGTGCGAAAAGGTAAAAGTGCCAATAAACGAAGGCGAGGGTTCTGTACGTCTAATTCGGTTAACGCAGTTATCGTGTCTTGCTGATCAGATCTAATATCAATGTTTAGAGAATCAGTAACCACTGCTGATTGCGCTGATTGCGCTGACTGCAACACCACATTCTCTGAAGTTTCTTTACCTCTTTTACTTCTTTTTAACCACTGCGAATGAGCCTCGGTAGTAGAAACAACCAAGAGCAAGGTAATTATAGAAGCAAAAAAACGTTTCGTTATTCCCATTCAATTGTTGCAGGCGGCTTTGAGCTAATATCGTAAACAACTCTATTTACTCCTCTCACTTTATTGATAATCTCATTCGATACTTCTTGAAGAAAAGAATAAGGCAAGTCTACCCAATCGGCTGTCATACCGTCCGTACTTTCTACTGCCCGTAAGGCCACACAACGCTCATAAGTACGTTCATCTCCCATCACACCAACACTTTGAACTGGAAGTAAAATCACACCAGCTTGCCATACCTTGTCATATAGATTATGGCGTTTGAGTGCTTGAATAAAAATAGCATCTGCCTCTTGAAGCAAGGCCACCTTCTCAGGTGTAATATCTCCTAAAATACGAATAGCCAATCCAGGTCCCGGAAATGGATGCCTACCGATAAGCTGTTCTGGCATATCAAGACTTCTTCCTACCCTTCTCACCTCATCTTTGAATAGCTTTTTAAGAGGCTCAACAACTTTGAGTTTCATGTAATCGGGTAATCCTCCTACATTGTGATGACTTTTAATCGTGGCAGAGGGGCCTCCAGTTGCGGATACCGATTCAATCACATCAGGATAAATCGTTCCTTGAGCAAGCCACTTCGCACCCACCACCTCTTTTGATTCATCATCAAAAACATCGACAAAAACCTTTCCGATAGCTTTTCTTTTTTGTTCTGGATCACTTAGACCGCTAAGTGCTTTATAAAACCGATCAGAGGCATCAACGCCTTTAACGTTAAGTCCAAAATCTTTATACTGTTCGAGAACCTCTTCAAATTCTCCTTTGCGCAACAAACCGTTATTAACAAAAATGCAATGAAGGTTTGGGCCAATGGCCTTGTGTAACAATAGGGCTGCAACAGACGAGTCTACTCCTCCAGACAATCCTAAAATAACCCGATCTTCTCCGAGCGTTTTCTTGAGCTCGGCGACAGTTTCATCAACAAAAACATCCGGAGTCCAATCACCAGTAAACCCGGCAATATTTAACAAGAAATTCGCAATTAGTTGTGTTCCTTGAGTAGAATGATACACCTCTGGGTGAAACTGGATGGCATAAGTAGGTTCATTTTCAAAACGGTAAGCCGCATTTTCCACATCCGCCGTACTTGCTAAACGGATGGCCCCTTCGGGTAACTGAGTAATGGTATCAGAATGCGACATCCACACTTGTGAATCAAGCTCGATATTAGTTAAAAAAGGGTCATCTCCGTAGATCGACTTCAGTTTCGCTCTTCCGTATTCTCGCGTACTTGAGGCTTCGACTTTACCGCCATACGCAGCGGCCATATATTGTGCGCCAAAACAAACACCAAGAAGTGGCAACTTACCCTTAATCGAACTAAGATCAGGAGCAGGAGCTTCAGCAGATCGCACTGAATGTGGTGAACCTGATAGAATGACTGCCTGATACGCGCTTAAATCTTCAGGTGCTTTATGAAATGGTATGATTTCTGAGAAAATATTGAGCTCTCTTACACGTCTAGCAATAAGCTGCGTATACTGAGAACCAAAGTCGAGAATGAGAACTTTTTGATGCATGGGCAAAAATAGTCAAATGCCCAAGGGCCACAAGGCGTTTTGGAGTATTTTTAACGTTATGAAACTAGCTCCGTTCCAAGATCCACTAACCCTTGTAGAATTTAGTTCTCAACTTATAAAAACTGCTGTTGTTAAACGCCGATCTGCGCTTAAGCAATTTGTATTAAGTACACTGGCGGAACAAGAAGGAATACTAACACCATTATCTAGAACAGTTGTTTTAAGAAAGGTTGAAGCGCTCTTTGATCTGATCATTTACACGGATACACGAACTCAAAAAATGGCGTTCTTAGATCGTTTTCCCAGGGCATCTGCACTCTTTTATGACGATAGAAAATTACTTCAGATTCGTGTCGAAGGCACCCTGAGTGTTTTAGATTCTCATCCGGATATTTTTCCAAAACTAGGGGAGCGACAACAAAAGGATTATCAATCACTACTCGCTCCGGGCACACTAACCAAAGCTATCCAAACGCCATTAACTGAAGAAAACTACTTCGGAATTTTACGCCTAAAAGCCGAACGAATCGATATTGTACAACTGCACACGGAAGGACACCGTAGAATTCAAGGTTTACTCGATAAGCAAGGAGCGCTTACATCAGTGAATTGGGTAACTCCTTAGTCTTTCGAGATTACGTGTAATTTACCTTGGAATGTGGTAAACGAATCCATCAATCGATTAAAGAGTTGATTTCCTAACAACCCGTAGAGCAGGGAAAAGTTTTCAATGCGTTCCTGGGCAACACCCATTGGAAATAATTCATTGTGGAGTTTTGAAACGCGATCAATTCGATCCGAAAGCACGCGCTTTTGCGCTTTAAGTAGGCGCTTTTCAAGATGCTTTAACCCATTTAGCTGTTTTTTTTCTTGGGCATTTACCGCTCCTAAAAAACTAGCATCTGTCTGTTGAGCCATTTCTCTAAGGTGGTCGAATTGCTGCTGCAACGCATTTTGAGCTTCAGAAAAATCTAAGTCGAGATTTGAAATACGTCTGATATAATAATTGATTAGCGCATCTTTTTTACGAAAAAAATCAACCCATTCTAAATCGAGTCCTACTCGCTTGCGATCTACTTTATCATCTGCCCACACAACCGAATGTCTGACCACAATAACTGGAAAAGGGACCTCAAATGAATCAAAGGTGTTTTTGAGCTGTAACCAATAAGAAACCTCACCTCCTCCTCCAACGTAGGCAATATTCGGCAGAATACATTCCTGATACAATGGCCTTAATAATACATTAGGAGAAAACCGTTCTGGTGCATCGGTTATATGAAGTAGTAGCTTGTCTGCTGTCCACTCAAGGTCAGTTCCCAAGGCATGATAGGTTCCTGTAGGATTTTGAACGATACGATCCCTTCTCTGATCGCTCAAGTAAAACAGATTGACTGGTCTTGGGTTTACTTGTAAGGGATACCCCTGTGCTGTCAAATTAGCTGCTTGCGCGCTAACTGTGGTATTAACTAATTGATTTTTAATTTCTGATTTAAAAAGCGAAACTGCCTGGGCTTTCAATACGGGATTATTGGGCTCAACAACAAGAAGCCCAAGAGATCCAAAAAGATGGTGCACTAAGTAGAAAGTAGCTTCTGCTAAAGTCTCGAATTGATAGGCTCGATTCAGCAACTCGTGCAGGTCAGTATTGTGCACACCCTCGGAAAACTGAGCAAAAAACGCATCTAAAACAGGCTGAATGCCTTCTGTAGAAAATGCTCCTACTGCACCGGTTTGTTCGGAAAACCAATGATATTTTTTTCCTGAACTGTAAAAATGATTGATTTCCTCGAAATCATGATCCTCAGAGGCCATCCAATAAATGGGCACAAAATTAAAATCTGGGAGTTGCTCGCTTAATTGACGCGCTAAATTGATAGCGTGAATAATCTTATAGATAAAGTATAAGGGTCCGGTAGCTACATTCAATTGATGACCTGTAGTTATGCAAAAAGTAGCAGTGTCTCGCAATTGCTCAATTTGGCCTTGACTTGTCTTTTCGAGCATTCCCGAATCAGCGTATTGCTTTAAAAGTGCATTACACAAAACCTC